>CAJMPC010000122.1:0-5210 GCA_905215245.1 uncultured bacterium
GTTTTCTTATCATCCATTGAGTCACGGAACTGATCGACAGAGGCAAGAACCACAGTTTCACCCATTGTAATTGAGCCACTATCCGGTTGTTCTTGACCTGAAAGCATACGGAATAGGGTTGATTTACCTGCACCGTTCGCGCCGATAATACCCACGATAGCACCTTTTGGAATGCTGAATGATAAATCATCAATTAAAGTGCGATCGCCGTAAGATTTAGTGAGGTGTTCTACCTCAATCACTTTATCACCTAAACGTGGACCAGGTGGAATAAAGAGTTCGTTAGTCTCGTTACGTTTTTGGTATTCGCCAGAGTTCAACTCATCAAAGCGAGCCATACGTGCTTTGCTTTTCGCTTGACGGCCTTTCGGATTTTGACGAACCCATTCTAACTCTTTCGCAATCGATTTTTGACGCGCATTTTCAGTTGCTTGTTCTTGTTCTAAACGTTTCTCTTTTTGCTCTAACCAAGAAGAGTAGTTGCCTTCCCAAGGAATACCTTCACCACGGTCAAGCTCTAAGATCCAACCAGCAACGTTATCTAAGAAGTAACGGTCGTGGGTAATCGCCACAACGGTACCTTCGTAGTCATGTAAGAAACGCTCTAACCATGCTACCGATTCTGCATCTAAGTGGTTGGTTGGCTCGTCTAATAAGAGCATGTCTGGTTTTTCGAGTAATAAGCGGCAAAGTGCGACACGACGACGTTCGCCCCCTGATAAATGCTCAATTTTGGCATCCCAATCCGGTAAACGTAATGCATCTGCTGCACGTTCTAATTGGTTATCTAAATTATGCCCATCATGTGCTTGAATAATGGCTTCAAGGTTGGCTTGTTCTGCAGCTAATTTATCGAAATCTGCATCGGGATCAGCATAAAGTGCATAGACTTCATCTAAACGAGTCAGCGCATTTTTTACTTCAGAAACCGCTTCTTCTACTGCTTCACGCACGGTTTGTTGCGGATCAAGTTTTGGTTCTTGTGGAAGGTAACCAATTTTGATACCAGGTTGTGGACGAGCTTCACCTTCGAACTCTTTATCCACGCCCGCCATAATGCGTAAAAGGGTTGATTTACCCGCACCATTTAAGCCGAGCACCCCGATTTTGGCACCAGGGAAGAAGCTTAAAGAAATATCTTTCAAAATATGACGCTTCGGTGGCACCACTTTGCCGACACGGTGCATCGTATATACAAATTGCGTTGACATAATTTTCTCGATGTTATGAATAAAAGTGCGGTTATTTTACTTGATGTTTAGGGAATAAGCTATTTGAAAGGCAAAAAAAACCACCCATATAGGGTGGTAGGAAAGTAGTTTAGCTATATTTATGATTATTTTATTTAGGAACTTTATGAATATCAAGCAATCACTTGACGAAACAAATAGTACATAAATTTCAGTTATAATGGAAATGCGAATGAATAATTTGTTGATACAAATCAAGAAAATCACAGGATTTTTTACGTTTAGATCGATTTTTATTCGATTTTGATTAGGAACTGCTTGTGATAAAATCTGTCTATTCAATTATTTAGCCCACTTTATTCTTATTTATGTTTAAAAAATTACTCTTTGGATTATCGCTAATTTCTCCTTTTTCGGTTCTCGCACATCCTCATGCCTTTATTGATATGCAAACCAAACCGTTAGTGAAAGATAATCAATTAATTGGTTTCTCGACGCAGTGGTTACTTGATGAGGCCAGTTCCTCAGCCGTCCTGTATGATGTGAAACAGGCGAAAGGGGATAAGGCCGCTCAACAGAAGTTAATTGATGAAGTAATGGCAAACGTTGTGAATGAACATTACTTTAGTTATGTCTTTGACAAAGAAAATCATAAAATTAAATACACAAAACACCCTGAAAATTACGGTATGCGTGTGAAAGGGAATGAGGTGGAATATTATTTTGATTTTCTTTTAGCTCAGCCACAGGCCTTGCAAAATAATGAATTTACGCTGATGACTTATGATCGCACTTATTATGTGGCAATGCGGTATGCAGAAACTGGCAAAAGAGCGGTTGATTTTTCAGCACTTCCTGCAAACTGCAAAGGAGAGATGCTGGAACCTAATGTCGATGAAAAAATTCAATCTTACGCATCATCATTGGATAAATCGCAAAAAAATGAAGATGATTCTCTTGGTGTATTGTTTGCGCAGAAAGTAAAAATTAAATGTGAATAAAATATGAAGTTAAAACTGACCGCACTTTTTATCGGCTTATTGGCGATTATTTTCGCCTTGCTACCTTGGCTTTTTGTGCAAGTAGCCGATTGGCAAAAAGCCTTTAATCAGCTGATTTCTGAAAATCTACATCAGATTCAAGCACATTCATCTACAGCAGGATTATGGTTGATTTTCGCCGCCTTTTCTTATGGTGTATTACATGCATTAGGGCCTGGGCATGGGAAATTTATTATCGCTGGTTATCTTTCTACTCATGAAAGCCAACTTAAAACCAGCGTACGCTTAAGTTTACTTTCCTCTCTCATGCAAGGTCTTGTCGCAGTTGCAGCAACCTCCATTGTGGTTGTAATACTTAATCTGTCCTCAAAATATTTTAAACTTAGTCAGTTGTGGCTGGAACGTAGCGCACTCATTTTATTATTGTTATTAGGACTTTATTGGATTGCTCAAGGTTTAAAAGGCTTGAAGAAAAAACAATCTTTTCGTATCACATCGATTCAATCATTACCGAAACAGATTGGAACAGCTTCGCCATTTAGATATGACCAAGGAAAAGTAAGTCAAACACAGTGTAGCTGTGGGCATCAACATCTCCCCAATGATCAACAGCTTAAGCAATCGGGTGATTTAAAATCTCAACTCTTAGTGATTTTAACTATTGGTATGCGACCGTGTAGTGGCGCCATTTTTGTGCTTTTTCTCGCTTATATGCTGGATCTTTATTGGTGGGGAATTTTAGCTACTTTTGCCATGTCTTTGGGGACTGGATTAATGCTTTCGCTTTTTGCAGCGTTAGTACGCTATGCGAGAAATGTCGCAACTCGCTTAGGCCATTGGTATGGTTTAGCGGGTTCTAATCGAAAAGGCGAAGCCATGATCAAATGTATTGCGGGTGCAATTATGATCTTTTTTGCACTAAGCTTGTTATATGGCACGATGGGGGCTGTAACAGGTGGCGCAGCCTTATTCGGTGGATAAAGAAAAGGGCAGCGTTTGCTGCCCATTTATTTGAAAATAGATTATTCAACCCAAGTGACGATTTCTTCAATTGGTCGACGAGATTTTTTAGTAATGTCTCTCGCACGATAACCAAATGTTGCTGCCACGGATACGCCCCATTCATTTGGATCAAAGAGCCCTTCAGCAGCTAAAACTTCATTCATTTTATCGTAGTTAAAGCCTTCAATAGGGCAAGAATCTATACCGATAGCAGCAGCACCGGTAAGCATATTCGCTAATGCAATGTAGGTTTGTTTGCTTGTCCAGTCAAATAATGCACGCTCGCTTTCTGCGGTTTTCATTTCAACTTCTTGTAAGCCTTTATATTGTTCCAAGGTTTTTTCTAATTGCTCGCCTTGCAAACCTCTACGCGCCACAACATCACGGAAGAAAGGCGTGTCATATCGCGCATTTTTCTTCGCAAGAATGATCACTAAATGACTACAATCATCTAATTTATATTGCATACCCCAGCTAAAAGGTTTGAGCTTATCGCGCAATGCTTTATTTTGAATCACTAAGAATTGCCATGGCTCAGAACCGACGGAGCTTGGTGATAGACGAGCAAATTCTAAAATTGCCGAGAAATCTTCTTGGCTAATTTTTTTATTCGGATCGTAATAACGTGTTGCACGGCGATTTTCGAATACTTGAAGCATTTGTTCGCGTGTGATTTGACTCATGTTTTCCTCCTATTAACATTATCTAATTTGTGATCTTTTAACCGCACTTTAGCGTTCTTTCCAATATCCAATCCACTCTTTGAGTAATTGCATATTTTTGGTAATCGCGCCACCTTGCGGAATAAAATGCATCATATTAAGTCCATAACTGTCTGGTGTAATACCTTCACCTACGCTCGCAGGTAATATATCAAAACCTTGTTGTTGGAACAATAACTTTGCACGTTGCATATGCCATTCATTAGTGACTAAAATAATTTTATGAATACCTTCTTTTTCTAATATTTGTTTGGTGAAAAGTGCATTTTCTTTAGTAGTAAGGGCTTTAGGTTCAATCCATTTGGTTGGCACATTAAAGAAGTTTTGGAGTTCTTCGGCGGCGATTTTTGCTTCAATGGCGCCTGTTGGACTTGCCCCTGTAATTAATAATGGCAAGTGCGTTTCTTTTTGTAAGAAAGCGGCATAACGTAATCGTTCAAGTTGGATACCTGTTGAAGCTAATGGCGCATAAAGCTCTTTGCTATCACGCAAGCCACCGCCCAGTAAAACGATCGCTTGAGCTTGTTGATAATCTTGCAGTGTTAAATGATCTTCAGTAATGAGACTATCTTTAAGTACTTGTGCAGTGTAAGGGATACTTAAAAGATAGAGTAGTGAGAAACCAAGTGCGGTTGAAATTCGGCTTAATTTTTTGAAATTGAATTTAGCGAGAATAAGTGAAAGTCCCCATAAAATTAAAATATTAAATGGGGGAAGAATCATAGCGGTAATGAGTTTTTTTAATTCAAACATTATTTATCCAATTCAACGAAATCTAGCTCTTTTGTCCATAATTTCGCATAGCTACTATTTTTGCCATAAGAGTTATCGCAAACACGATTTGGAATTTCTAACAAGCAAGAGAAAATATGACCATGCAAGCGAGTTGTAGTCACTTTGTCATTCGCTAAGAATACTTGCGCAACACGTTTTACAATGCGTTGAGTATAGGCATACCAGAATTGATGGCAAAGATCTTTCAGCCAACCTAAGCCAAATTTGTTCGCCATTTTACTGATTCGCCAGCTTAATGCTAAAACCACATCATCTTCAGTTGAAAGAATGTCTTCCCAGTCTTTTACATTGCTGTTAGCGGGGAGTTGTGCGAGGATATTTTTCTCGATATCACTCGCTTCAATATCTTTACGTAAGAAGTAAAGTTGTTCACCCGTTGTGCCTTGCTTCGTTTCCATGGTGCCATAAAGTTGATGGGCCATGTCCGGTGACAAATAAACATGATTTGAAAATTGTGTAAATAGGTTCTCTGTTCTTTCGTCACGCGCCAATAGATGGCA
>CAJMPC010000123.1:0-5169 GCA_905215245.1 uncultured bacterium
TGTTTACTGCAACTACATTTCTTTCTATGTGGATTAACAACACCGCCGTAGCAGCGATGATGTTGCCGCTTACGATGGGGATGTTAAAAGGTATCAATGCAGAGAAAAATCATCGGTTGTATGCCTTCGTGTTATTAGGTATGGCATTTAGTGCCAGTATTGGTGGTATTGGTACCTTAGTGGGAAGTGCGCCGAATGCGATTTTGGCATCTCAAATTCCAGTGACTTTCACGGAATGGCTAGGTTATGGTTTCCCAGTGATGGTATTGCTTGTACCTTCAATGATTTTTTCTTTATGGGTAATTTTACGTCCAGACTTTTCTGTGGAATTTAATCCATCACTTGAGAAAGTCAGCTTTAATCGAAAAAATATCATTACCTTACTGATCTTTATCGGCATGGCGATTATGCTGCTTTTCAGTTCTCTCTTAAACCCATGGATTACGGCTTTCCTTGAATTGCCAAAAAAAATCGAAAACTTTGATACCGTGATTGCACTATGCGTTGTGATCTTTATTTGTGTTTCAGGTGTCGCGAGTTGGAAAGAAATTCAAGAGCGTGTTGAATGGGGCGTGCTCGTTTTATTCGGTGGTGGTTTAACACTCAGTATCGTGATGAAAGATTCGGGTGCCAGTAAGATTATGGCGGATAGTATCGTTCAGTTTGTACAAACCAAACCACTTTGGGTACTTTGCTTTGTGATGACGGCATTTATTATTTTCTTAACAGAATTCACATCGAATACCGCCAGTGCAGCGTTGATTATGCCAATTGTGATTTCAGTGGCACAATCTATGAATTTACCACCTATCGCTTTAGCCGCAATTATCGCTTGTGGGGCAAGTTGTGCATTTATGTTGCCAATCGCTACACCGCCTAATGCTATCGTGTTTGCAACAGGAAATGTGAAACAACTCGATATGGCCAAAGTCGGTTTGATTCTCAATCTATTCTGTATCGCCATCATCGGCAGTATGACTTATTTTGTTTGGTTGTAAATGTGGTTAAAACTGACTGCACTTTATTAGCCTATAAAAGTAAACCGCACGTTAACGTGCGGTTTATTGTTTATCTCGAAATAACCTCTTTTGTGAAGGCTTCCATTTCGGCTTTACGCCATGGTGTTGAGAAGAAAATAGTATCTTTCAAACCAGATTCACTATTTAGTGGACGAACACCGAATTCTTGGTTTAATTTCTGTTGTACTTCAGGTGAGGTAATCCAATGCACGAAAACAAGTGATGCGGCTGGGTTAGGCGCATTTTTTGCTACGGTTACAACATTACCACCGCCAGGCATCCCAAATTTTGGTACATAGAATTTTAAACGGTCAGTAATTGCACCTTGTTTTTGCAAGCTGAACAAGTGATCTTGCCATGCAGAGACAATCACTAACTCACCATCGTTTAAACGGGTTAGACTATCAGCATTTGAAGCGGTACGGATTAGCGCATCTTTTTTACTGCTGAACCAATCCCAGGTTTTCTTCCAATTAGCAATCTGTGCTTCATCGATTTTATCGGTACGATAATCATAATCACCATTGATGTACACTAAAGCTCGTTGAATGAAGGCATTACCGGAGCTACCGCCATTTGGATCTGAATAGCCGAATTTTTTTGGATTTTTATCAATATAGCTTTCCATGTCTGCCCAAGATTGTGGCAATTCCTCTTCTTTGATTCGCATAGGATCATAAGCTAGACCGGTTTGATTACCCCAGTAACCTACAGCCATATCGCCTAATTCAACACCTTGTAAGTGGTGATTTAATTTATCGAAATTTGGTAAGTTATTGAGCTTCACAAGAATGTCATTTTTCGCTACGTTGCCTAAACGGTCAGCATTTAACACAACCACGTCCATTTTGCCGGTTTCTAGATTTTTTTCAGCGATCAGTTTATTGATATTACCGTCCAAGGTGCCTTCAGGTACTTTGACTTTAATACCGTATTGATTTTCAAACTCTTTGACAAAATTACGGAATTGCGGCTGCAAATACCAAACGCTAACTGTCAATTTTCCTTCTTTTTTAGCGAGTTCTTCGATTTCACTCCAAGATTTACCACTTAAGTCAGTGGAAGCCGAGGCAAAAGTACTGGCAGCCAAGGCGGCAGCGGTAAGACCAATAGATAGAAGTTTACGGATATTTTTTTGCATAAGATGCTCCTTGTGAAAATTATGCTTTTCCTGTGGATTGAGAGAGATAATTCCCTTTCAACAATTTTTCGATAATCATCATCAAAATAATGTTTGGTACCAACAAAATAATTGATACAACGGCCGCATTCGGACGAATAAAAGAATAACCGAGGAAAGAATATAAAATGGTTGGCACGGTAATAAAGTCTGGTGAGCCGATAACGAAAGCGATAGCAAACTCTTCAATACTTTTCACTAAACAGAAGATAATTGATGCTAAAAAACTGGGTTTCAACATCGGCATATACACGTCTTTGAAAACGGTAAATTTAGATGCACCTAAGTCACGGCTAGCATCAATGAGGTCTTGTGGTACAGAAGAAAAGCCCGCGGATAAAATCCGAATAGCATAAGGTAATGTGAGTACCACATGCCCAATAACAATGCCGATGAATGGATTATTAATATTTAAATCCAATAACATACGGCTAAAGAATAGGGCAATAATCATGCCTGGAATAACTAATGGAATCAGTGTTAATAATTCTGCTAATTTTTTACCTTTAAACTCCATACGTCCAAATGCATAAGCTGTTGGGAGAGAGAGTAAAATAGTGATCAGTGAAACCGTAGGCGCAATGGTATAGCTATTAAACATTGCTTCAGGTAAAGAGGTGGTTTCCCATACAATTTTCCAACGCTCAAAAGATAATGATTGAGGGAAAATATCTGGATAACTCCACGGTTTAGCGGGATCTACCAATGACCATAAACCAGCCATTAAAAAGGGTAAGAATAACCAAATAAAATTAGCAAGAATAAAGAAAATTAAGGAAATACGTGCGATTAATCGACCATTTTTCGTTGTGATTTGTACGGAACTACTCATTTGACTTCTCCACGTTTGACGGCTAATGGTTTAATCAATAATGACACGAGGATGGTGAAGAAGGCTGAGGTCAGCATAATCGTTAATGCCATGACCGCACTTTGATTCCATTCTTCAAATTCATAGGCAGACATTTGCATTAAACGTGCTAAAGAATAGGTACTACGAGGACCAGCAATACTATAAAAGGCGAAATCACCGAGTGCGCCGATAAATATTAAAATAAAGGAAACTTGTACCGCACCTAAGGTTAGTGGGAAGATAACATAACGAAAACGTTGCCAAGGACTCGAACCTAAATTAGCTGCCGCATCTAATAAATCAGTTTTCAGTGAATTGACCGCTCCACCAATAAGAATTAAAGCAAAAGGAATGTTTTTCCACATTTGTAAAATCACTACCCCCCAACCAAATTCATCATTTTGTAGGGTTTTCGGTTCGTCCCAAATACCTAAATAAACAAATACCTCATTAAGAATACCGTGGTAAGAAATCATATTGACGAACAAGAAGGCTGCAACTAATCCTGGTACCAACATAGGTGCCCGCAAGATGGTTATAATTGTTACCTTGGCTGGTAATTTTTTACGTAACCACATGGCAATGGGATAAGCCACAACGATGGATAAAATCGCCCCTAATAAAGACACTTTTACGGAATAAATATACGAATTTTGGAATACAGGACTATTTAATACGGCTTGCCAATACTCCAAACTAAATTGGCTTTCTTCCCCGCCCATACTGTATAAACCAAGGCTTTGAGAGACTACAATGTAGAACGTGGACCCCATTAAAAATAGGATCGTACCTAAACCGCTGCATAGCAATAACCATGCTTTTACATCATTTTTGAGACTTTTCATTTTACGGACTCCAAGAATTTAATCGCATGGCGGGGAACCGTAAAGGTGAGTTTATCGCTCAAATTCGGACATTTTGTTAGTTGCAGGCGTAATTTTTTCTCTTCATCATTACGTTTAATGATTCCTTGCACTTCCGTGATATTGCCCATAAAAGCGGTGTTGATGATATCTACTGTAATTTGGTTTTCCGCTTCCGTTTGTGCGTTTGGTAACAATTCAATGTCTTCTGGTCGAAAGCAAATATAAATTCGTTCAGATTCCGGTTTTTTCTCAGAAAATACGGTGAAATCGCCAAAAATAGAACTCACCGCATACAGGTTCTCACCGATGTTTCTCACATTGGCTTCCGTGATATTGGCAATACCAATAAAATCTGCCACAAAGCGGTTTTTAGGATGATGATAAATATCTTGAGGAGAGCCAATTTGCTCAATAGAGCCCTTATTTAACACGATGATTTTATCTGACATAGTTAGGGCTTCAGCCTGATCGTGAGTCACATAAATACTCGTCAAATTATATTGTTTTGAGAGTTGCTTAATTTCAAAACGTACACTTTCGCGTAATTTGGCATCTAAGTTAGAAAGTGGCTCATCAAATAAAATCACATCTGGACGAGTTACCATGGCTCTGGCTAATGCGACACGTTGCTGTTGACCACCAGAAAGCTCATTGGGTAATTTCAATTTATGAAATTCTAAATCCATTTGCTTCAATGCGAGATTTAAACGCTGTTTTTGTTCTTCAATATTAATTTTACGTTGCTTTAAACCATAGCAAATATTGTGAGAAACGTTGAGGTGAGGGAAAAGGGCATAAGATTGGAAACACATGGCTGTATTGCGTTTTTCTGGAGGAACATTGTTAACATTTTTTCCTCCGATAAGGATTTCACCTTCATCAGCCACATGAAATCCAGCGATTAATTTTAATAAGGAGGTTTTACCACAGCCACTTGGTCCTAATAAGGTGACAAACTCGCCTTCTTCAGCGGTAAAAGTAATATTATTTGCTGCGTAAAAGTCACCAAATTTTTTTGTAATATTTTTTATTTCTAACTTTGCCATTTTTACATCCTCTATTTGGCTTACAACTATAGAGGTAACCATAAAAACACTTAGTTATTTTTTCAATAAAATAAAAATATTTTTCATCTTGTATATTGCTGATAATAAACCAGGTAATTAGATATCAATGATTTTTATTTCACTACTTCTTGCAGAATAAAAAAACTTTCACTACCTTTGCATTCGCAAAATAAAAGAAAGGTGC
>CAJMPC010000124.1:0-5133 GCA_905215245.1 uncultured bacterium
TGAGCTATCTTTGTCGGGATTCGGTGGATCGTAACGATCCGAAGTTCAACTTAATCTTTATTTAAAATTATTATGAATACATCACGTTTATTTTATTTTCTTTTCCAAGGTAATTTGGTAAAACGAATTGCCGTTGGTTTGGTACTCGGGATCCTTGTTGCATTGGTGAATGAGAGTGTTAAAAATTCAGCAGGTATCGATCTTGCGTCTAGCTTTGGTGTGCTAGGTCAAATTTTCGTTAAAGCATTACGTGCAGTTGCACCAATTTTGATTTTCTTCCTTGTTATGGCTGCACTGGCTAATAAGAAAGTGGGCTCTAAAAGCAATATGAAAGAAATCGTGGTGCTTTATCTTGTGGGAACCTTCTTAGCCGCTGTTGCTGCGGTAATTGCAAGTATGGCATTCCCGTCAGAGGTGGCACTTGCGGTAAAAGAAGATGCGAGCTCTGCGCCTCAATCTGTTGGCCAAGTAATGCTTACTTTAGTATTGAATGTGGTAGATAACCCATTAAATGCAATTTTCAAAGCAAACTTTATCGGTGTTTTAGCGTGGTCTATTGGTTTAGGCCTAGCCCTTCGTCATGCATCAGATGCAACGAAACAAGTGGTGGCTGATTTTGCAGAAGGCATTTCTAAAATTGTTCATGTAATTATTTCATTTGCACCTTTCGGTGTATTCGGTTTAGTGGCTGAAACATTATCTGACAAAGGCCTATCTGCGTTAGGTGGATATGTTCAATTATTATTTGTGTTAATCGGTACAATGTTATTCACTGCATTTGTGCTTAACCCAATTCTTGTTTATTGGAAAATTCGTCGTAACCCATATCCATTAGTTTGGACTTGTGTACGTGAAAGTGGTGTAACTGCATTCTTTACTCGTAGTTCTGCAGCAAACATCCCGGTAAACATTGAATTAGCAAAACGCTTAAATCTTGATGAAGAAACCTATTCTGTGGCAATTCCATTAGGTGCGAATATCAATATGGCGGGTGCAGCGATTACCATTACTGTATTAACGTTAGCGGCTGTTCATACATTAGGTATGGAAGTATCTTTCGTCAGTGCTGTATTATTAAGTATTGTTGCGGCGCTTTGTGCATGTGGTGCCTCTGGTGTTGCAGGTGGTTCATTATTATTAATCCCATTAGCTTGTAGCTTGTTTGGTATCACTGATGACATTGCAGCACAAATGATTGGTGTAGGTTTCGTGATCGGTATCTTACAAGACTCAACTGAAACAGCACTTAACTCATCAACTGACGTATTATTTACTGCGGCAGTATGTATGGAAGAAGAACGTAAAAACGGTTAATCAAACTAATCTGACAAGGCGGGCAAATTGCTCGCCTTTTGTTTTTAAGGGAAAGAGAATGACACTTTTAATTCAGCAAGCAAAATTTGAGCTTAATCAAAAACAGACCTTAAACTTACCGCACTTTGTGATTGAGCCACAGCAATATTGGGTTGTGGTAGGCAGTAATGGGAGTGGAAAATCAGCGTTTGCTTTAGCTTTGCAAAATGAATTGCCTTTACAGGAAGGGGAGTATCGTAATACGTTCAAATGTGTTCAATCTTTCTCTTTTGAAAAACAGCGAGAAATTCTTGAAGCAACATTAAAGAATTTAAATAATGATGATACCGATCCAGATTTTTTTGGTAAAACAGCAAGAGAAACCATTTTAAATGGTAGTACGGCGCTTACTTTTTGTGAACAAATTGCAGAAAAATTAGGGATTACTTATCTCTTAGATCGTTTCTTTATCAAACTTTCCACCGGGGAAACGCGAAAAGTCTTATTGGCACAAGCATTATTCCAAAAGCCCGACCTATTAATTTTAGATGAACCTTTTGAAGGGCTAGATCAGCAATCAGTGCAAGATTGGATGGCGATGTTAAATGAACTGAAAAAAGAATGTGCAATCGTTCTGATCGTTAATCGTCTAGCAGATATTCCAGAACAGTCCACTCACTTAGCTATGTTGGAAAATTTAGAGTTAGTACTAGAAGGTGAACGCCAATCCATTGAGCAACAAAGTATTTATCAACAATTAGTTTATGCGGAGCAATCTGTTGATGTGGCTTTGCCAGAACCAGCGTCACCATTACTAAAACTGCCTGAAAACCAACCGCACTTTGAGCTTAAAAATGTCACGGTCCAGTATGGCGATAAAGTCATTTTGGATCATTTAAACTGGGTTGTTCAGCCAAATCAAAATTGGTGGATTAAAGGACCTAATGGCGCAGGAAAGTCTACGTTACTTTCGTTAATTACAGGTGATCATCCTCAAGCATTTGCGAATTATGTAGTGATCTTTGGTAAACAACGTGGCTCAGGCGAAACGATTTGGGATATTAAACAAAAAATTGGTTATGTAAGCAGCCAATTGCATTTAGATTATCGTGTGAATTGTTCCGTGCTAGATGTCATTATTTCAGGCTTTTTTGATAGTATTGGGATTTATCAACAAGTGCCAGAGGCAATTCGTTTGAAAGCCATGCAGTGGTTAGCTCGTTTAAATCTGACTCATTTAGCCAAAAAGCCATTTCGTTCACTTTCTTGGGGACAGCAACGTTTATTGATCATTACTCGTGCGATGGTGAAATATCCACCTGTTTTGATTTTAGATGAACCTTTTCAAGGGCTTGATGGATTAAATCGCAAGCTAGTGAAACATTTTATTGAGCAATTGGTAAATAATAGCAAAACTCAACTCTTATTTGTCTCTCACCAAAATTCAGATGCCCCGAATTGCATTACGCATCTTTTTGAATTTATAAGAGAAAACGATAAATATATTTATATACAAAGTGCGGTCTAATTTGATAGACTTTTCCTATATTTCTTCATCATTAAGGAGCAACCTATGGAAGGCTTATCTATTGCCGCAATCGTCTTTATTGTATTAGTTGTTGTGGTGCTATTTTCAGCACTCAAAACCGTACCGCAAGGTTATAACTGGACGATTGAGCGTTTTGGGCGTTATACCCACACCTTAATGCCAGGCTTGAACTTTGTGGTGCCGTTTGTGGATCGTGTTGGTCGTAAGATCAATATGATGGAACAGGTATTAGATATTCCCTCACAAGAAGTTATTTCTAAGGATAACGCGAACGTATCCATTGATGCGGTTTGTTTCGTACAGGTGATTGATGCTCGTAGTGCCGCTTATGAAGTAAATCATTTGGAACAAGCAATTATCAATTTAACCATGACCAACATTCGTACTGTATTAGGCTCGATGGAATTGGATGAAATGCTTTCTCAACGTGATTCCATTAATGGTCGTTTATTGGCAATTGTGGATGAAGCGACTAATCCTTGGGGGATTAAAGTCACTCGTATTGAAATTCGCGATGTGCGTCCACCACGTGAATTGATTGATTCCATGAATGCGCAAATGAAAGCTGAACGTAATAAACGAGCGGAAGTGTTGGAAGCGGAAGGTATTCGTCAGGCGGAAATTTTACGTGCAGAAGGGGAAAAACAAGCCCGTATTCTGAAAGCAGAAGGGGAACGTCAAGAAGCCTTCTTACAAGCAGAAGCGCGTGAACGTGCAGCAGAAGCGGAAGCGAAAGCAACTCAAATGGTGTCAGAAGCGATTGCCAGCGGTGATACCAAAGCGATCAATTACTTTATCGCACAAAAATACACCGAAGCCTTAAAACAAATCGGTGGTTCACCGAACAGCAAAGTGGTCATGATGCCGCTTGAAGCCGGTAATTTAATCGGCTCGGTAGCGGGCATTGCCGAACTGTTAAAAGGCGACAAAAAAGCATAATTTCTTAAAGTGCGGTTAAAAATGACCGCACTTTTTCTCTCAAGGAGTTGATATGGCAGATTGGTTAACAACTTGGTCGGTGTGGCATTGGTTAGTATTAGGTTTTGTATTATTAATCGCTGAAACCCTCGTACCTGGCGTATTTTTATTGTGGTGGGGCTTAGCAGCGATTGCGACAGCAGGCGTGATGGCATTGGTGCCGGGTTTATCCTTAACCGTGTTAGCCGTTTTTTATGCGATTTTAGCGATTATTCTCTCGCTGCTTTGGTGGAAATATCAACATAGAAAAGATAATCAGGACCAATCACGTACAACCTTAAATCAACGAGATCATACTTTGTTAGGTAAAAAAGGCACGGTATTAGAAATTGGTTCTAACGGGATTGGTCGTGGTGCCTTTGGCGATACCACATGGCGTATTCAAGGCGAGCATTTAACAGTGAACGATCTTGTGGTAGTAGAACGCGTTGATGGCATCACACTGTTAGTGAAAAAGGTAACGGAATGAATCATTTAATTATTTTTGTACATCCCAATAGCCAAAAAAGTTTTGGTCGAGCCATCGTAGATCGCGTTGTAAAAGCAAGCCAACAACTTGGTGTTGAAACCCATTTGCGCGATCTTTACACCATGGAATTTAATCCGATTATTTCCTTTGAAGAATTACAATCGGCCAATAAAGGGATTATTCCTTCAGAAATTCAGCAAGAGCATGAGTTTATTCGCCAAGCAGATTTGATTACGATGGTTTATCCTTTATGGTGGATGGGTTTTCCAGCGATGCTAAAAGGCTATTTGGATCGTGTATTAAGTCATGGTTTTGCTTATAAAACAGAAAATGGCGAGTCCAAAGGTCTGCTTCAAGGTAAAGCAATGCAACAATTTATTACCATAGGGAGTAGCGTAGCAAAATATCAAGAATACGGCGTGGATAAATCTCTCAATCATTGTTTGATCAATGGTTTATTTAATTATTGCGGTATCGAGAATGTGGATTACACCCTGTTTGGGGATATTCATATTATCGATGATGCTGCTCGCCAAGCTATGCTTGACGAAGCCGCCGAAAAAACAACGGCAAAATTGACCGCACTTTTAGCTCAATCGTGAGCATAATCATAGGAAAGCAACAGATGTCAGAAACTCAAGTGAATAATTTTTCTTTAATAAGCCGCCTATTTGGCAATTTATTTTATCGAAGCCCTACGGATCCAATTTTGAGTGGGGTATTTGATTGGTTGCAGCAACAAGGTTTAAGTCAAGTGTGGGCACTTTCTACGGATAAAGAAAGCGAAGTGGCCATTGATAATTTACAGATGAAAATTGATTTAACGTTACTTGATCAAGAATAT
>CAJMPC010000125.1:0-5110 GCA_905215245.1 uncultured bacterium
ACCGTAAATGAAGGCGAAACCATGGGATTAGTCGGTGAGTCTGGTTGTGGTAAATCCATTACAGCATTCTCTATTATGGGCTTGTTACCAAAAACTGCAAAAATTACCGGGGAAGTGCTTTTCACCGACCGCAGTGGTAAACAACACAGCTTGCTCAATTCTAACAATTTAAGTGAATTGCGTGGTTCTGAAATTGCGATGATTTACCAAGACTCTTTAAGTGCGTTAAACCCATCAATGCGTATTAAAGATCAAATGGCACAGCTCATTAAACGTGGCAGCCACCATACCGCAGAAAAATTGTTGGAATGGGTACACCTTGATCCTGAAAAAGTGTTGAACCGTTATCCGCATGAACTTTCTGGTGGTCAACGTCAACGTGTGGTGATTGCAATGGCATTAACTCGTGAACCGAAATTATTAATCGCCGATGAACCAACAACCGCATTAGACGTAACCGTTCAAGCAGAAGTGGTGAAATTATTGAATGAATTACGTGAAAAACTGGGTTTCGCGATGGTGTTTGTCAGCCACGATTTAGCCTTAGTTGCACAGTTAGCTCACCATATTACCGTAATGTACGCGGGACAAGTGGTTGAAATGGCGCCAACATCCTTATTGCTTGCTAATCCAACTCACGAATATACGCGTGGCTTATTGGGCTCTGTACTTTCAACTGAAGTCCGTGCGAAACGTTTATATCAAATTCCGGGCAGCGTACCATCACCTTACGATTTTGCTGTGGGAGACCGTTTTGCAAGTCGTTCATTGCGACCAGATGCAAATCCGGATCAAAAATTGATATTAACCTCTGTGGAAGGCGAGCCGTCTCACTTGTGGGCTTCTCATTTAGCTAAGCCTGTAACGGAAGCGAAAGGAGCATGATATGAGCAGTAGTATTAAAGTCATTAAAGAACAAAACATCATCGATTTAGAAAATATCGTGGTGCAATTTCCTTCTCGCGACGGTTCCTTGTTTGGACGTAAAAAATTCACTGCGGTGAACAATGTGAGTCTTGGCATTAAAGCGGGGGAAACCATTGGTTTAGTAGGTGAGTCTGGTTGCGGGAAATCTACCTTAGCGAATGTGATCATTGGACTTCTTAAACCAACATCAGGTTTAGTGAAATTCAACGGTTTACAAATGCAATATGGCAGCTCAGAAGCGAGAAAACAATTCGGTCGCCAAGTGTCGGTCATTTTCCAAGACCCTGCAACAGCACTGAATCCTCGTATGAAAGTGTTGGATATTTTGCGTGACCCAATGGATATTCACAATGTGTTACAACCTCATGAACGGGAAAAACGTGTGTATGACTTGCTTTCTCGCGTCGGTTTACCTCGTTCTGCGGCACAAGTTGAACCAACCCGTTTATCGGGTGGACAAAAACAACGTGTGGCGATTGCACGTGCTTTAGCGCTGAATCCTAAACTGATTGTTGCGGATGAACCGACTTCTGCGCTAGACGTATCTGTTCGTGCTCAGGTGTTAAACTTATTGGCGGACTTGAAAAAAGAACTCAATCTTGCCATGGTGTTTATCTCTCACGATATCCAAACCGTACGCCAAGTATCTGACCGTATTGTCGTGATGTACGGTGGTCAAATTTTGGAAACCGGTAGCACTGAAGATATTTTCAACCATCCGACAGTGGATTACACAAGAAAATTACTTGGTGTTGCACCATCGTTGTTATAAAACGAATGAATAAAACACTTTAATTTATGACCGCACTTTAAAAGTGCGGTTATTTTTTTGCTATTTTTTGTTTTAAGGTGTTGATAAATTTTATAAACATATTCCGAAAGCCTTTTAGAGTTTAGGTTTTTTCTCAAATAGCGTAGAATGGGCATATAAAAATAAGGAGATTTAACATGCAACAAAAAATTCAACAAGCATTAGCAAACTCGCCACTTTCAAATATAATTCTTTCTGCATTAGAAGAACAAGAATGGAAAGGTTTTTTACTGGTTGAAAAAGTGCGGTCAATTTGTGATGAATTTAAGCTTACGCCTGTTCAACTAGGTTTGGCACTTTTGCCCGTAGCAGCTTGTTATAGCCATACACCCATTTCAGAATTTCACGTTGGCGCGATTGCGATTGGTGAAAGTGGTGATTTTTACTTTGGTGCGAATCAAGAGTTTCAGGGGGGCAGCATGGCTCAAACCATCCATGCTGAACAAAGTGCGATTAGCCATGCATGGTTACGTAATGAATCTCGCATCACGGATATTGTGGTGAATTACACGCCTTGTGGTCACTGCCGTCAATTTATGAATGAGCTTTATCAAGCGGAAGATTTAAAGATTCATTTGCCACACAGCCAAAATAATCCACTTCCTCAATATTTACCCGATAGCTTTGGCCCGAAAGATTTAGGCGTTGATTTGCTTCTATTAAACAAAGAAGAACAAGGTTTCACTTTGATGACGGAAGATGAAGTGGTAAATAAAGCAATTTTAGGGGCAAACCGAGCACATTCACCTTATTCTAAAAGCCCTCACGGTGTAGGCATTTTATTTAAAAATGGGGAAATGATTTGTGGTCGATATGCAGAAAATGCAGCATTCAACCCAAGCTTACCGGCTATGCAAACCGCCATTAATTTTGCTTACTTAAATCAATTGGATGTATCGAAAATTGAGCGAGTGGTATTTGCAGAGAAACCATTGCGTTTAAGTCACCGCAAGATGGCAGAGCAGTTATTGAAGAGTCTCTGCAAGGTGAAAATGGAATATATTAGCCTGTAAGTGCGGTCAAAAATGAATGAGTTTTTGAACTAAAAGAAAAGGCGAACAGAGATAATCTCTCATGTTCGCCTTTCTTTTTACTGATTTTATGCTAATTCAGCACGTAATTTTTTCGTGACATCAACCATCACTTTTAATGCCGCAATTGTTTCCGGCCAACCGCGCGTTTTTAATCCACAGTCTGGGTTCACCCATAAACGTTCTTTCGGCACCACTTGCAACGCTTTGCGAAGAAGATGTTCAATTTCTTCTGCTGCAGGTACGCGTGGACTATGAATGTCATATACGCCAGGGCCAATATCATTCGGGTATTTGAAATCACCAAATGCGGTGAGTAATTCCATGTCAGAACGCGAGGTTTCGATAGTAATGACATCGGCATCTAAGGCTGCAATAGCCGGTAGAATGTCATTAAATTCGGAATAGCACATGTGCGTATGAATTTGGGTATCATCTTGACAACCCATTGAGCTTAAACGGAAGGCTTCGCCTGCCCATTTCAAATACGCATCCCAATCTGCACGTTTTAACGGTAAACCTTCACGAATAGCCGGCTCATCAATTTGAATCACTTTGATGCCTGCCTTTTCTAAATCTAATACTTCATCAGAAAGTGCTACCGCAATTTGTTTGCAGACTGTTTCACGAGAAATATCGTTACGCACGAAAGACCATTGTAAGATCGTGACTGGACCAGTCAGCATGCCTTTCATCACTTTATTGGTCAGGCTTTGTGCATATTGTGACCAACGTACCGTCATGGGTTCTGGACGAGTAACATCACCGTAAATCACAGGCGGTTTTACGCAACGTGAACCATAACTTTGTACCCAACCAAATTTGGTGAAAGCAAAACCATCGAGTAGTTCGCCGAAATATTCCACCATGTCGTTACGTTCTGCTTCGCCATGTACCAATACATCTAAGTCTAGTTTTTCTTGCTCTCGTACAACAAATTCAATTTCTTTTTTCATCGCAGCTTCGTAATCAGCTAAGCTGAGTTCGCCTTTTTTGAAGGCGGCACGCGCATGACGAATGGCTGTCGTTTGTGGGAAAGAACCAATATTCGTGGTTGGCAGAAGTGGTAAATTTAACCACGCATTTTGTAATTTAATACGTTCTGCAAATGGCGATTTACGTTGGTCAGCATTTTCCGGTAAGTTTGCTAAACGTTCTGCCACACAAGTGCGGTGAATTTCACGCGAGTTTTTACGAGCATCCGCAGCAGCTTGAGAAGCCGCTAATTCGGCTTGAACGGCTTTACGACCTTGTTCTAGTGCGGTCTTAATAACACGTAATTCTTGAATTTTTTGTAACGTGAAAGCCAACCATTGATAAAGCTCAGGCTTATTTGCTTGGAGTTGCGTTTCAACTTCTAAATCATAAGGCGAGTGGAGAAGTGAGCAGCTTGGCGCAATCCACAAACGATCGCCTAATTTCGCTTTTAATGGCTCAACCACATCTAACACTTGATTCAAGTTTGCACGCCAAATATTACGGCCATCAATGATGCCCACAGATAAGATTTTGTCATAATCCGCAAAGGCAGTAAGTTGTTCCGGTGCACGCACTAAATCAATATGTAAACCTGCTACAGGTAAGGCTTTTAACAAATCAGCGTGTTCTGCCACAGAACCGAAATAAGTCGCAAGCAATAATTTCGCTTTCACTTGTTCAGCAAAAGTAGCGTAAACCGCTTTATAAGCCGCAATCCATTCTGTCGGTAAATCTAAGGTGAGAGCGGGTTCATCAATTTGAATGTATTCTACACCTTCCGCAGCTAATGCGTTTATGATTTCAACATAAACCGGCAGGAGTTGTGCTAATAAATCAAAGCGATTAAATGTCGCACCTTTTTCTTTCCCTAACCAAAGGAAGGTGAGTGGACCAACGATTGTTGGTTTGACTTGATACCCAAGCGCTTTAGCTTCACGAATTTGTGTCACATAATGTGTTGGATTGGCTTTAAATTGTGTTTCTTTATGGAATTCGGGTACAAGATAATGGTAGTTGGTATCGAACCATTTTGTCATTTCAATCGCAAATTGTGTCTTATTGCCACGCGCCAACTGGAAATATTGATCGAGTGTTAAGTTTTGGCTATCGAAACCAAAGCGAGCCGAAATCGCACCTGTTGCTACTTGTAAATCTAAAATGTGATCGTAAAGTGTGAAATCAGCCACCGCGACAAAATCAGCATTTGCCTTGGCTTGGTGTTGCCAGTTTAGTTCACGTAATCTTTTTGCAATATCTAATAAATCCGCTTCCGCAATTTCGCCACGCCAGTAACGCTCTTGGGCAAATTTAAGTTCACGCTTTGCGCCTACGCGCGGAAATCCAGCCAAATGAAATGTTGTCA
>CAJMPC010000126.1:0-5078 GCA_905215245.1 uncultured bacterium
ATATGCCACGGTGCTAATAGTATTCTGCTCTGTCGCCACATCTTGTTTCGCTTTTTGTGCATCACGTTTTGCCACTTCACGCGCAATATCTTCACGGGTAATACGACCACCCACACCTGAGCCTTGAATGTTCTCTGCATCTAAATCGTGTTCAGCTAATAAACGACGAATAGCTGGACCTTGATCTGCTGAATTATTATGGCTATTTTCAATGGCTGCTCTTTGACGATCGGCTGGTGTTGGCTCATTGTCTTTCACAGTTTCAGTTGAAATATCGCCCGCTTGTTGGGTTGAAAGTTTACCTAAAAGCTGTTTACTTACTACCGTTGCACCTTCTTCTTGAAGAATTTCAGTCACTACGCCATCGTTTAATGCGGGCACTTCAAGTACCACTTTATCTGTTTCGATTTCCACTAAAACTTCATCACGTTTTACGGTATCACCGACTTTTTTATGCCATGTTGCAACAGTTGCATCCGCAACGGATTCCGGTAAATCTGGAACAAGAATTTCGATTGTCATTTTATTTTCCTTTAAATTATTCTTTCTTTAAAAATTACTAAAATTTTGACCGCACTTTTACAGTGTCAGTGCATCTTCTACCAATTGTTTTTGCTGTTTGGTGTGTAAAGACATATAACCTACCGCTGGTGAAGCTGAGGCTGGACGTCCTGCGTATTTTAACTTCACATGCTCAGGAATTGAGCTGTCAAAGTTATGTTTACTGCAATACCAAGCCCCTTGGTTTAATGGCTCTTCTTGACACCACACAAAATCTGTTACATGAGCATAAGGCTCTAACGCCTTCTTCACATCTTCATGTGGATACGGATAAAGCTGCTCAATACGAATAATCGCCACATCTGTTTGATTATTCGCACGGCGTTTTTCTAAGAGATCGTAATACACTTTACCTGAGCATAGGACTACGCGTTTAACTTGTTTCGGATCGATGTTATCAATTTCACCAATGACTGTTTGGAATGTGCCATTTACTAATTCATCTAAGCTTGAGACTGCAAGTGGATGACGTAATAAGGATTTTGGTGAAATACCAATTAATGGACGACGCATTTTACGAATCGCTTGACGACGTAACATGTGATAAACCTGTGCTGGAGTAGATGGAATACACACTTGCATATTCTGTTCTGCACAAAGTTGTAAATAACGTTCTAAACGAGCGGATGAGTGCTCTGGGCCTTGGCCTTCATAACCATGTGGTAATAACATCACCAAGCCACACATTCTGCCCCATTTTTGTTCGCCAGAACTGATAAATTGGTCAATCACGATTTGTGCGCCGTTTGCGAAGTCACCAAACTGTGCTTCCCAAATGGTTAATGTTTTTGGATCTGTTGTCGCATATCCATATTCAAAAGCCAATACGGCTTCTTCGGATAATACTGAATCCCACACCTCAAAACGACCTTGGTTGGCATGTAAATGCGTTAATGGCACATAGCCTGTACCATCATTTTGATTGTGCACAACCGCATGACGATGGAAGAACGTACCACGTCCCGCATCTTCACCCGATAAACGAACATTAGCACCTTCATCTAATAAAGTTGCGTATGCCATAGTTTCCGCCATACCCCAATCGAGTAATTTCTCGCCTTTTGCCATTTCACGGCGATCAGCATAGATTTTTTCTACACGAGGATGTGCACGCAAGGTTTCTGGATATTCACTGACACGCTCCGCTAAAGTTTGGAAACGTTTTTGTGGGAATTTACTTTCGTAAGGGGATGTCCAGTCATAGTTAAGATATTGCAACCAATCCATTTGAGCAGTATCCATTTCTCGCCATTCTTTCACTACGCGATCACCATTATCTAAGGCATCACGATAGAGATTCATCATTTCAATGGCTTCTTCTTCAGTAATCACCCCTTCAGCAATTAAACGATCTGCATAGACTTTACGTGGCGTTGGATGTTTTTTAATGATGCTATACATCATTGGTTGAGTGGCTAATGGTTCATCAGCCTCATTATGACCATGACGACGATAAGAAATCAGATCAATGAAAATATCGCGTTTGAATAAATTGCGATATTCCACCGCCATTCTCGCGGCAAACGCGACCGCTTCAGGATCATCACCATTTACATGGATAATCGGTGCCTGAATCATTTTCGCGATGTCTGTACAGTATTCTGTTGAACGGGTGTCATTTGGGTTAGAGGTGGTAAAACCAATTTGGTTATTAATCACAATACGGATTGTGCCACCAACGGTATAACCACGTGCATTAGACATATTCAAGGTTTCTTGTACAACACCTTGTCCCGCTACTGCGGAATCACCATGAACGGTAACCGCTAATACTTGATTACGTTCTGTATCATTCTTTTTCGTTTGACGAGAACGTACCGCACCAATAACCACTGGGCTAACAATTTCTAAGTGCGACGGGTTAAATGCAAGGGTTAAATGCACACGACGATCGCCGACCGCAAAGTCAGAAGAGAAACCTTGGTGGTATTTCACGTCACCTGTACGCTCGCCTGAATGCTTACCCGCAAACTCATCGAAAAGATCTTCGGGTTTCTTACCAAGCACGTTTACTAACATGTTTAAACGACCACGGTGTGCCATACCAAACACCACATCTTGTACACCTTGTTTACTCGCATGACGAATAATTTCTTTCATCAATGGAATAAAGGCATCACTTCCCTCTAAAGAGAAACGTTTTGCCCCTGGGAATTTTGCACCGAGATAACGTTCTAAGCCATCTGCAGCGGTCAATTCGCTTAATAAATTAATTTTTTCTTCTTTGGTAAAGAGCGGTTTATTTAATTGGCTTTCTAATTTGCTTTGTAGCCAACTTTTTTGCTCCATATCCTGAACATGCATAAACTCAAGACCAATTGAGCCACAATAGGTCTCTTTCAGCATTTCAGCTAAATCACCTAATTTGATGTTATCGCGATGATAGACGTAGTGATTAATATTGAAGGTTTCATTGAGATCTTGTTCGGTAAAACCATGATAACGGTAATCCAACTCAGGTACGGTGGAGACTTTCCAGCGATAATAATTGATTGGGTCTAGTTTCGCTTCTAAATGACCACGGAAGCGATAAGCATTGATAAATTGAAGAACTTTGACTAATTTTGCACTGGCTTCTGGATCGATAACCGTCACGGCTTCTGTTGTATTTTCTCTCGCTAAGCGACGGAAATAATCACGGACTGGTGAATGAGGTTGCTCTACTGCGGTTGTTTTCGGCAATGCATCAAATGTAGCACGCCAGCTTTCATCGACTGCGGATGGATCTTCTAAATAACGTTCATATAACTCCTCAATATACGATTGATTAGAACCACCTAAAGCGGTTGAAGCCAACCATTCATCAAAGGCACTGTAATGCTGCATATCTACCCCTTGTATTACATGATGTTGTCCGCCCATTATACATAGGATAAAAAAAGAAATAATCCTTCAAATCACACTTTGTTACAATTTTGTGATCTACTTCAATAAAAAAACCGCACATAAAGTGCGGTCTGTTTTATCTATGTTTTCTTAGAAACTTAAGAATGGTGTGATTTTTTCAATTGTAGCTTCACCGATACCATCAATATTTGAAAGTTCAGCAGCACTTTTGATTTTGCCCACTTTGTTACGATAATCAATAATCGCTTGTGCTTTTTTCTCACCGATACCAGAAAGTTTTTGTAAGGTTTCTGCATCCGCTTTATTGATATTTACTTTTGCAGAAGAAGCCACTTTCTCTTTAGCTGACTCTTTTGTTGAAGCCGCCTTTTCTTTTGCTTCTTTTACTTTATCTGCTGCTTTTGTTTTTGCGTCAGTTGCCTTCTCTTTTGCGCTATCTTTGACTGAATTTAATTTTTCAGTGGCTTTATCTTTAATTGACGGTTGATTATTCTCAGTTGCTTTTTCTTTTAGCGCTGACGCTTTCTCTTTTACCGCATCTTTTGCAGAAGTTGCTTTATCTTTCACTGCATCTTTCGCGGAAGTCGCTTTTTCTTTAGCTGCATTAACTTTATCTAATGCACTTGATTTCGTTGAACTCGCACTATCCGTCATTGATTTAAGCTTATCATTTGCCGCATTTTTCACGTCAGCTTTTGTACTTTAAACCATTGATTTTGAATTAGTTACGACTGATTCTTTTGTTGGTAATACAGATGTATTCGTTGCCAATACAGAACCAGATACGGCTAATGCAAGTGATGTTAATGTTAAAAGTGATTTTAAAGATTTCATAAAAACTCCTGTTTTGTTATTAATAGGTTCGACAAGCGAACCTGTATGCTAAGACTTATCTTAAGAAAATTAGTTCAAAACAAAAAACGCCCCTAATCAGGAGCGTCTTTAAATTTAATACTGACTAGTCATCGCTTGAGAAGATAGAAAGTAATCTTAATAAGCTAATGAACAAGTTGTAAATTGATACATAAATACTCACAGTTGCACGAATATAGTTTGTTTCGCCACCGTGAATAATATTGCTGGTTTCATAGAGGATTGTCATTGTTGAGAACACCACAAACAATGCACTGATCCCTACCGCTAGTGCCGGAATTTGGAAGAAGAAGCTTGCCACAATCCCTAACAATAACACGATAAATAATGAGAAAATTGCGGTAGAAAGGAAAGACATATCTTTCTTCGTTGTTAGCACGTAAGCTGAGCATGCAAAGAAGACGATAGCAGTACCTGCGAAAGCAAGCATAATCAAATCTTCCATTCCTCTCGCCACATACATGTTTAAAATTGGCCCAATGGTATAGCCCATAAACCCAGTGAACGCGAATGCAGCCAAGATTCCCCATGCACTATTTGCTAAACGGTTTGTGACAAAAAGTAAACCGTAAAAACCTACAAGTAACACGATAAGATTTGGATAAGGCAAGTTTAAGCTCATAGAAATATAAGCAACAACTGCCGAAAATGCCATCGTTAATCCCAATAAGAAATAGGTATTACGTAGTACTTTATGTGTGCTAAGTAGTGATTCTTCCTGTGAATTAACAACAATGCGAGATTGCATAAAAGCTCCTTATTTTACAAAGAATAAAGTTGATGAAACGTCAATCCTT
>CAJMPC010000127.1:0-5048 GCA_905215245.1 uncultured bacterium
TATTGTGGTGATTGCTGCGGTGCTATATTCCAGCATCGTGGTTGTAACTGAGGGCACTCGTGGCATCATGTTGCGTTTTAACAAAGTACAACGTGATGCAGAAAACAAAGTGGTGGTGTATGAACCAGGTTTGCATTTCAAATTGCCTTTAATTGATAGCATTAAAGTGCTTGATGCGCGTATTCGTACCCTTGATGGATCTGCTACTCGTTTTGTGACAGTCGAGAAAAAAGACTTGTTGGTGGATTCCTATGTAAAATGGAAAATCAGCGATTTCGGTCGTTTCTATACTGCAACGGGTGGTGGCGATTATAACCAAGCTTCAAGCTTATTAAGCCGTAAAGTGAATGACCGTCTGCGTTCAGAAATTGGTACTCGTACAATTAAAGATATCGTTTCAGGTACGCGTGGTGAATTAATGGCGGGGGCGAAAAAAGCGCTAAATTCAGGGCAGGATAGTACCTCTGAATTAGGGATTGAAGTCGTCGATGTTCGCGTAAAACAAATCAATTTACCGGATGAAGTCTCATCTTCGATTTACCAACGTATGCGTGCAGAGCGTGATGCGGTTGCTCGTGAACACCGTTCTCAAGGTAAAGAAAAAGCGGCGTTCATTCAAGCAGACGTGGATCGTAAGGTCACCTTGATCTTAGCGAATGCAAATAAAACGGCACAAGAATTGCGTGGTAATGGTGATGCAGCCGCAGCAAAATTGTATTCTCAAGCTTTTGCACAAGAACCACAGTTTTATAGCTTTATTCGTAGCTTAAAAGCCTATGAAAGTAGCTTCGAAGGTTCAGGTAATATGATGATCTTGAAACCTGACAGTGATTTCTTCCGCTTTATGCAAGCGCCAAAGAAATAAGCAAGAGATAATGAAAAGTAAAGTGCGGTTAGAAATAACCGCATTTTTTATTGCTTAATTTTAGGGGAATTCTCGCTTATAAGATAAAAAGGCCTTTAATGCAATCAATCGAATCCATAGCCAAAGTTAATTAAATCCACATAAAAAATAAGTTAATTTTTTGGCATAATCGTCTTAATTTAAGTTTTACGTTTATTTTTTACGTTTATTTTTTATGTTTATTGATCGTTTGGAGGATTAGATGAAAAAACTGATTATTGGCGGTGCAGCCATTGCTATCTTAGGTTATTTTGGCGTTGTGGGGTATCTACACCAATTTGATAAAGAGAATGCGACTCAACTTTTAATGGAAAATCGCTATACGGGCGAACAAGAAAAAGTGGCAAAAGCGTTGTTTGATAACAGCTGCCAATATTGCCATAGTCCAAACACACCGCTTCCATTTTATTCAAAATTCCCGATTGTGGGTGATGAAATGCAATCGGATATTCAAAGTGGACTTCGAGCTTTCCGCCTGGATCGTTTACTTGAAGGCTTAAAAGATCCGAGCAAATTATCCCAAGCTGATTTAGCAAAATTACAGCGCGTACTTGAAAATAACGAAATGCCAATTGCTAAATTCAGACATCTTCACTGGGGAAGTAAACCAGATGAGCAAGAAAAAGTGGCATTGCTTAACTGGATTCGTGAAGCACGTAAAATGTCTTTACCAAAAGAAACACCCAATGTTGATGCCGATCGTTTAGTGCAACCTATTCCAGACAGTATTGCAACAGATGAAGCAAAAGTTGCATTAGGTCATGATCTTTTCTTTGATGGTCGTTTATCAGGCGATGGTTCTATTCAATGTCACACTTGTCACCAATTAGATAAAGGTGGTGTGGATAGACTTGAAACTTCAACAGGGATTGAAGGTAAAAAAGGTCCAATTAACGCACCAACCGTATTCAATGCTGCATTCAACTTTGTTCAATTCTGGGATGGACGTGCGGCAGATTTAGCAGATCAAGCGAAAGGTCCTCCAACAAATCCAGTAGAAATGGGCTCTCATTCTTGGGATGACATCGTGGCACGTTTTGAAATGGATGAAGAATTTAAAAAAGAATTCTTAAAAGAATATCCACAGGTGACGAAAGAAACTTTAACTCACGCAATTGGTGAATATGAAAAAACATTAATTACGCCAAATAGTGATTTCGACCGTTATCTGAAAGGGGATAAAACAGCCTTAACCGAGCAACAAGTTCGCGGTTATGAGTTATTCAAACAACATAAATGTGATACTTGTCATACTGGCGTAGCAATGGGTGGACAATCTTATGAATACATGGGACTCTACGGCGATTACTTTAAAGATCGTGGTACGCCATTAACTGATGCCGATGAAGGTCGCTTTGCTCAAACGAAAGATCCATTCGATATGCATCGCTTCAAAGTGCCAACTTTACGTAATGTCGCGCTTACTGCACCGTATTTCCATGATGCTTCTGCAAAAGAATTAAAAGATGCGGTTAGTGCAATGTTGAAATACCAAAGTAATGTGAAACAGCCAGCTCAAAAAGATATTGAAGATATCACATCTTTCTTAGAAAGCTTAACAGGTGAATTTAAAGGTGAAAAATTAAAATAATCCTTTTAGCTATAAATAGAAACGACCGCAAGTGCGGTCGTTTTTTTGTGCGTTTTAGTTAGATATAAAGTCATAAATGACTTAGTCAAAAAACAGAAAAGCTAAATTTTAGGTATAAAAAAAGCCGCTTACGCGACAATCTTCTTTTTATATTTAAAATGGTGCCCGAAGCCAGACTTGAACTGGCACGCCTCGAAAGGCGAGGGATTTTAAATCCCTTGTGTCTACCGATTCCACCACTCGGGCATCGAGTGATTAACTAACTGCGTGGTTATGGAGGCGTGTCCCGGAGTCGAACCGAGCTACATGGATTTGCAATCCAGTGCATAACCGCTTTGCTAACACGCCGTTAGTTTGGAGCGGGAAACGAGGCTCGAACTCGCGACCCCGACCTTGGCAAGGTCGTGCTCTACCAACTGAGCTATTCCCGCATACGCTGTTAGTGCGGTGCATTTTACGGGAATTTGAAATTCTGTCAATCGAAGATCTGAAAAAAAAATTCAAATGTTGAAAAAATCTTCGTTTCGGTTGAAATTACAGCAAAATTTAGCACAAGAATATAATTTTCACAGAGTTTTCAATTTCTACTTTTATCGTGATTGGGTTTGTGACAAAATTGGAGCGTTTTGTTCGCCATTAAATCAAGAAAAGCGCGGTCAAATTTTTGCATGTTTTAGAGGTAAATTATGACACAACAATATTCTATCGATACATTATTAGCCCAAGCGGGAAATCGCAGTGATGAGCGCACTGGTGCGGTTTCTACACCTATTTATCTTTCAACGGCTTATGGCCACCACGGGATTGGTGAAAGTACCGGGTTTGATTATACGCGTACGAAAAACCCAACTCGTAGTGTTTTGGAAGATACCGTAGCAAAATTAGAAAATGGTGATCGTGGTTTTGCCTTTTCCTCCGGCATGGCGGCAATTCAAGTGCTGATGAACCTATTTAAAGGTTCTGATGAATGGATTGTGTCAAGTGATGTATACGGTGGGACTTATCGTTTATTGGATTTTGCCTATAAAAATAACAACAGTGTAAAACCCGTTTATGTAAATACTGCTTCTTTAGCTGAAATTGAAGCTGCGATTACAGCGAATACAAAAGCGATTTTTATTGAAACTCCATCTAATCCATTAATGGAAGAGTGTGATGTGGAAGAAATTGCTAAGTTAGCGAAAAAACACAACTTGTTAATGATTGTGGATAATACCTTCTTAACCCCTGTACTATCTCGTCCATTAGATTTAGGCGCGGATATTGTAATCCACAGTGGCACAAAATATATTGCGGGTCATAATGATAGTTTAGTTGGCTTGATTATTGCAAAAGGACAAGCGCTTTGTGATCGTATTGCTTATATTCAAAATGGTGCAGGTGCCGTACTTTCACCATTCGATTCTTGGTTAACCGTGCGTGGAATGAAAACCCTTTCATTACGTATGAAACGCCATCAAGATAATGCGAAGGCGATTGCGGAATTTTTACGAGAACAACCACAAATTGACAGCGTGTTATATCCAAATAAAGGCGGTATGCTGTCTTTCCGTTTGAAAGATGAAAATTGGGTAAATACGTTCTTAAAATCAATCAAATTGATTACCTTTGCGGAAAGCTTAGGCGGTACAGAAAGTTTTATTACTTATCCTGCGACCCAAACCCATATGGATATTCCAGAAGCAGAACGCGTCGCTCGTGGTATTACAAACACATTATTGCGTTTTTCTGTTGGCTTAGAAGATATAGAAGACATCAAAGCCGATTTATTACAGGCCTTTACACAACTTAAATAATTAGTTTTTACCAATCGGACTAATCTGTGCAATTCAATATGCCTTGTGCTATCATGCACAACATCAATTAACGCTAGGTGTTGATTTGTCAGCACCTTATTAAATAAGGAAACAAAAATGAGCGAAGTATTACATATTAATGATGCAGATTTTGAAACTGCGGTTGTGCAATCAGATATCCCTGTATTAGTGGATTTTTGGGCACCTTGGTGTGGCCCTTGCAAAATGATTGCACCAATTTTAGATGAAATTGCGCCTGAATTCGCGGGTAAAGCAAAAATCGTTAAAATCAACGTAGATGACAACCAATTAGTTGCAGGTCAATTTGGTGTACGTAGTATCCCAACTTTACTACTTTTCAAAAATGGCCAATTAGTTGCAACACAAGTGGGTGCATTACCAAAAAATCAATTAGCGGCGTTTATTAATCAACACCTATAATTGAGTTATTAAACATAAAGAGCGGTCAAAAATAGCGATGTTTTTGACCGCTCTTATTTTTTCTCTCGCCAATAAGTAGCAAAACGAGGTTTTCCGGAGTTGGTTAATCCACGATATTTATAGGTGATTGTAGTACCGATAGGCGGTGGATTTTCGCGCTCACTAAGATTAAATCCTGAACCGATTTTGAATTTTCCACGATGATTTTCACAGGTGAGCGATCCGAGTATATTCTCAAATTGGCCTTTTCCTTTGTGATGTGCTATCACGGTACATTCTTCATCATAAGTGCTTTTTAACTTTAAAATTTGTGTAC
>CAJMPC010000128.1:0-4968 GCA_905215245.1 uncultured bacterium
ATTTCTTAATTTTAAGATATATGCAAAAAACAAAAGTTGTAATGGTATCTATATGTATTTTCATGGCTAAATTTTTAGCTTTAGTCTTCAGCTTTGAGTAATAATATCCCCAAAAACAACCGCACTTTGATTTCTCAACCAAAGTGCGGTTAATTTTTACGTTATTTTTATTTACCGATGATTTCTGATAAATCAACTTTGCGGTTTTCGTAACGAGAACGGGTACAAGCATCGGCAGTGGCGATAGCCGCACGGGCAGCTTCACCAGTGAGTAATTTTACAAATTCCTCTGTTGGTTCCATACCATGAAGAATATCGTTTAAATAACGCATTTCTTTTTTCATGATAGAACTCAACCAGAGCGGTGTGCGTTTGCCCGGTTTGCCGTATTGAATCGCACCGTCCATTTCTGTGCTGTTGTAAATACGGGTACGGTCATCATCTTCTTCTTGGGTTTCGTGAATGAGGAAATAGGTGTCTTTTCCATCCACGCGAAGGGTGCCTTTGGTATTGTACATATCAAGTTTGATCGCGCCTTTTTCCCCTTGAATTAATACATAATGTTCACCCCAACGGAAAGCGGAGCCCCATTCTAGAACAGCGAAGCGATTATCATCATATTCCATGGTGACAAAAATCATATCGTCTTCATCACCGAATTTTTCACCTTTGTGTGCAACATTGGCGGCTGCCATGGTAACGGTTTTTGGCATACCACCCATAATGAATTGTACGCAGTCTAATTCGTGAATGTGATGATATAAGTGACCGCCAGATTTTTCACGAATTTTTTTCCATGAAATAGTCGGTTGTTGTTCTTCCCAGCCGTTACGTGCAGTATGACAATAAAGCACTTTACCAATCACACCTTGATTGATTAATTCTTTGGCATGGTGAACACCGTTAAAGAAGTTCATCACATGGCCAGCCATAAAGGTAACGCCGTTTTCTTCGCAAGCGCGGACCATGTCGTCACAGTCTTGATAGCTTAAGGCAATAGGTTTTTCACAGAAAACATGTTTTTTGTTTTTCGCTGCAAGAATGACCGGTTCTTTGTGTAAGTAGTTTGGAGTGGCGACAATTACGCAATCCACCTCAGGGGAAGTGACTAATTCTTCTAAGGATTTTGCCGCTACGCATTGTAATTCTTGAGCAATAGTTTCACCATTTTCAGGGTCATATACCATGGTAATCTGTGCATCATCAAATTCATTCATGAAGCGTGCTAAATCTGCACCAAAATAGCCAACGCCAACAACACCATATCGCATCATAATAAACTCCTTATTTTTTCACTGAGATTTGTTTTTCCGTTACCATGGATTGCTTCGCTGCTTCTGCAACTTCGATGGCTTCAGTTAAACATAGACTTAATGGACTGATTTTTCCTTGCGTTAAGTGCTCCACCACGCTTTGTACTTCGATTTCAGCGGCTCGGCTTAACCAAAGTTGGCAAGGTGCGTGGGTGACATTATATTGCTGTGTGCCTTTTGCACTTTCGCGCAAAGATAAATCAGCCTCAAATTCATCAAATAAATCAACGTGTTCTATTTTTCCATCTAGATAATTAAATGTGACACTTGAGGTAAAGAAATTGACTTCAATCACACCATTTTCACCATGAATTTGAATGCCCCATTGGTGTAATCGATAAGCCGTGCCCATTTCGAGTGAACCTAATACGCCATTTTTAAAACGTAATAGCAACTGCAACACATCGCGGCTGTCTGGCGTATCGTGATGCGCTTGATTAGCCGCTTGAGCAAAGACCGCCTCAATATCGCCTAATAACCAACAGAGTAAATCCAGTTCATGAATGAGGTGGAAAAGCTCACCGCCCGTAAGATTGGCATCTAATTTCCACCATTCTTTATTTGGCAGGTTTTCAATCCAACGCTGACGCATAGCACGAGCGACCGTAATGCGGCCTAATTTTCCTTGTTTTAAAGCCGCTTTGACTTTCAACATGCCAGGTAACGTACGTTCCAAATGGCCCACAAAAATGAATTTGCCTTTTTCTTCGGCAAGACGGCGTAAATGTTGGCCTTGAGAAGAGCTTAAGGTAAAAGGCGTTTCAATAAAGACATGACAGCCAGCATTTAACGCTAAGATAGCAGGGGAATAATGAGCATAGTTTGGCGTGGCGATAACCACTAAATCAGGTTTGGTTTCAGCCAACATTTCTTCCACACTAAAAAAGGCTTGGCTGCCGTATTGGTCTGCAAGTTTTTGTGCAAGAGAAGGGTTGATATCGGTCACCGCAATTAAGTTTGCTTGGGCTTTGTCAAATGCGGAAGCTAGTTGAACGCCAAAAAAGCCGCAGCCGATTAAGGCGATGTTTAATCCATTAGTTTGCATCATGCCCTCCTTGTTGTAAGCGTTGGCGAATACTTTGGAAATATTGCAAGATCGCGCGTTGCATGCGTACTAAATCATGCGCTTCTACCGCATCAATTAATTCACGGTGTTGCATGGCTAATTTTTCAGGAGAAAGTGTTGGTGGCGGTAAGCCTTTTTCTACTTGCTGATAAATTTGCCAAAACGCATCTAAATATTGAATCAGTAACGGGTTATTTAATGGTTCATAAAGTTTTAAATGAATGTGGTATTCATCTTTAGGGGAAAATTTTTGTTCACGGGCATTTTTTTCCATATTGGCCACTGATTTTTGCAAAAGTGCGGTCTGTTCTTGGCTAATTTTTCCTAAAACCATCGGAGCGAAACCGTATTCCAAAATTTCCCGAATATCCAAAATATTAATCAGCTGATTATGATCATTATGCAAATTCAGTTGGGTGTGAAAGCTTAATCCGCGAATCATTGGAACAAGAGAGGATTCACTCACAAAGGTGCCGACGCCATGGCGAATGTCTAAAATGTGTAGCGCCTCTAAAGATTTAATGGCTTCACGTAAACTGGAACGGCTCACACCAAGCTGTTCAATCAGTTCATTTTCTGTTGGCATCAAATCGCCAGATTTAAGATTTTGTTTGATGATGAGCGATTTGATTTTATCCTGCAAAACGAGACTTGCTTCTTTTTTACTTGTTTTTTTCATTTCTGTTCTCATTTTCTAACCTATTTTCTGAATTTGTGATCCAGCTCTCATTCTCTCTAATTGACATAAGACATCATACGTCTTATCTTTATTTATGCAAGCAGAAATTAGCAGTGATTTTAAATTCTGTGATCTATACCACAAAATTCTCAAATACAAGGAAGGGAGGTTGTTATGGCAACATCATTACCATGGTATAAAGAAGTCAGTCCTACGCAAAAAAAAGCGTTATTTGCGGCTTGGTTAGGTTATGTTTTTGATGGCTTCGATTATATGCTTATCACTTACGTGCTTTTGGATATTCAAAAAGAATTCGCCATGAGCACAACGGAAACATCCACATTATTACTTGCAGCGTTCGTCGCACGTCCATTAGGTGGGGCGATTTTTGGTAGTTTTGCCGATAAATATGGTCGTCGTTTGGCGATGATTGTTTCCATTATCACGTATTCCGTTGGCACATTCTTATGCGGCTTATCCACCAGTTATATTTGGCTTTTCATCTTCCGTATGATTATCGGTATGGGGATGGCGGGTGAATATGCTTGTTCTTCCTCTTATGCCATTGAAAGCTGGCCTCAACATCTACGTACAAAAGCCAGTGCATTTTTAGTAAGTGGCTTCTCTATTGGTAATATTCTTGCTTCTCAAGTGATCCCTTGGGTGTCTCAAACTTATGGTTGGCGTATGGCTTTCTTCATTGGTTTAGCACCAGTCGCTTTAGTACTCTATGTTCGTCGCCATGCACCTGAAAGTGAAGAATGGGCACAAGCGAAAGCAGCAGGTAAAGTGAATAAAGTTCCACTTACTGACCTATTCACTAAAAAACAATTACCAATCACCTTAATTATTTTCTTAGTTTGTTATTCAATTTTCTCCGTAAACTGGCCGGTAGTGGGCTTACTTCCACTTTACCTCAAAGAAAACGGCTATGCTGAAAATGTGAAATCACTGATGTTCTGGGCAGGCTTTGGTATCCTCATCGGTACCTTAATTGCTGGCTTTATCGGGGATAAATTGGGTGAGAAGAAAACCTTTGTATATAGCTTATTGTTATCACTTTTCTTCCTCTTCCCTGTATTCTATTTGCCAGAAAATAATGTATTAGCACTTGGTGCGTTGCTCTTCTTCTTACTTGCAACAAACTTAGGGATTGCCGGCTTAGTACCAAAATATATGGCGACTTTCTTCCCAGCTGAAATGCGAAGCACTGGTATTGGTTTCATCTATAACTTTGCTGCGATTGGTGGAGGGGTGTCTCCTGTGATTGCCGCCGCACTTAGCGAAAGAGTAGGACTTGGTTCAGCCCTTGTGTATGTCACCTTATTCTGGACAATTGTCCTTGTTGCTCTCGTTGGATTAAGATTGCCAGAACGTATTCAAGCACGTATGCAACAATAAAAAACGAAAGCAAAACAGACCGCACTTTTAGGTGCGGTTTGTTGTTTATACAAAAATAGTTTGAAGCACATCACAAATTTGTTAAAAATATGTTTCAATTTTCTCTGTTAAATGCTAATTAATAATCTCCCCTATCGTTTTATAGGAGATTGTATATGCAAACTCAACAAACCTTTCTCTCTAAATATAAAAGTCTCATTATTCTTGCCCTAGACTTTGTCTTCATGTTGGTGTTAATCAAAATACTGCCGTTTTCTGCTCAAGAGAATCGCGGGTTAGCCTTGCTGATTTTCATTGGTATTTTATGGTTAACGGAAGCCTTTAATATTACCGTGACATCCCTTATGGTGCCTGTTGTGGCCATTGGATTAGGTTTGATTAATACACAAAAAGCGCTTGCCCCATTCTCCACGCCAATTATTTATATGTTCTTTGGGGGATTTGTGGTGGCGGCGGTGTTACAAATTCAGAATCTAGATAAGATTATTGCGAATTACATTATCCGTTTG
>CAJMPC010000129.1:0-4957 GCA_905215245.1 uncultured bacterium
TCGGCTTGGAATTTGCCTTTATGTTCCACGCTTTCGGCAGCGAAATCACCATTCTCGACGGCGGTGACCGCTTCCTGCCGCGTGAAGATCGCGACATCGCCGAAGAAATGCTGCGCGTATTAAACAACAAAGGCATCAAGGTGTTGCAAGGCGTGAAGATTGAAGCGTTCCGCGACAATACGGCGGACACCAGCGTCATCACGTCGCAAGGAGAATTTACCACCGACGCGGTGTTGGTGGGCGTGGGGCGCGTGCCGAACACGCAAGGATTGGGCCTGGCAAACGCGGGCATCGAAACCGACCCGCGCGGCTTCATCCTCGTTGACGACCATCTGCGCGTGCAAGGCAAAAACCACATCTGGGCGATGGGCGACGTGGCGGGCAGCCCGATGTTCACCTACATCTCGCTCGACGACTATCGCATCGTGCGCGAACAGCTTTTCGGCGACGGCAAACGCAACCGCGCCGACCGCACCCCGTTCCCGACCGCCACCTTTACCGAGCCGCCGCTCGCCCATATCGGCTTAACCGAAACCGCCGCGCAGCAATCGGGGCGCGAGGTGAAAGTGTTGAAACTGAAAGCCGACGCGATTCCGAAAGCCAAAATCCTCAACCAAACCGACGGCCTGCTCAAAGCCGTGGTGGACGCGCACAGCGGCGAAATCCTCGGCGTAACCCTGTTCTGCGCCGAAGCGCACGAGATTATCAACCTGTTCAAAATGGCGATCGATCACCGCATCCCCGCCACCTACATCAAAAACCAAATCTTCACCCACCCGACCATCGCCGAAGGGCTGAACGATTTGTTCGCGGGCTGCTAAAAAACTGGTTGTAAAACGACCGCACTTGATACGGAAATGCCATCTGAAAGCGATTTCAGAATCGATGCGGGTATGTTGTTTCGTAACCGAGTCTGTATAAACCGTTTTTCTTTGTCCAACGGGCATCTTTGTCTTTACTCGGTGTGGTTTGACCGCTGACTTGTCCTTCGTCATCGACTTCTATGGCCTGACGCTGTTTGCTGCCGGCGGTCTGAATAATGGTGGCGTCAATGACGGCGGCGGATGCTTTCTCTACTTTTAGGTCTTTTTCAGTCAGTTGGCGGTTAATCAGTTGCAGCAATTCGGACAGGGCGTCGTCTTGCGCCGCCAGTTGCGGTAGCGGCATAAGGTGCTGTAATCGGGGATGCTCAGTTCGTCGAAACGGCAAAACAGGTTGAAGTCGATGCGGGTAATGAGGCTGTGTTCGAGTTCGGGATCGGAGAGGCTGTGCCATTGTCCGAGCAGGACGGCTTTGAACATGGACAGCAGGGGATAGGCTGGACGGCCGCGGTGGTCTCTAAGGTAACGGGTTCTTTGACGATTCAGGTACTGTTCGATCGGCTGCCAATCAATCACTTGATCCAACTTCAATAGCGGGAAGCGGTCGATGTGTTTGGCAATCATGGCTTAGACGGTTTGTTGGAAGAAGGTGCTCATGAAAAATCCCCTAAATGTCTTGGTGGGAATTTAGGGGATTTTGAGGGGATTTTGCAAAGGTCTCAAAAGGAGAAAAAATATTACAAACAGCTGTTCCGTTAATTGAGCAAATTGATGAGTTATTTTTCGGAAAGTTGAATAACGACGAAGAACAATTTAAGCATTTTCTTGTTAGATTAAACAAAGAATAAGAATATTATTTATGGAGTTGTCAATTTTGATAACTCCATACTACATTTGAAACTCAAAAATAGAGCATAGCTATAGAACAGAAATTTATTCAAGAGAATTATTTACACCAAAGTATAGAAGTCCTCTGTTTTTATTTTCAAAAAGTAAAACAGAGAACATAAATGGTTGGCTCTTGAAAGCAATGTGTAAAAATTTTACGTTAATATTGTAAAATATAATGATATAATTACTCTGTTATCGGGGTTATTTTTACGTATTTTTAAGGAAGTTATCAATATTTGATTGCAACAAGTTGAAATAATTAGAGTTTTATTTTTCATTCTTTCCTTATATAGAAACAACCCTTTTAAGTTACATATAATTTAAAAACAAAAGCGTTGTTCTATATCGCTAGAACAACGCTTTTTCTATACATACAAGCAGTCAAATTTTTATAATTTCTTGCAAAAATTCATTAAATTTTGACCGCACTTTGCCCCTCAAAAAAAGAACCTAGACACCTAATTTTAGGTTCAGATTATTATTCAATTTCGTTATAACTAAAAATCAGTACATATATTTAACAATTCTTTCGATTTTGCTATGTGGTTTGCTACATTTTTACCGTCTTATTTTCACTAGAGGTACAATTATGCAGCATCGCGATCTTTATCCCCATGAAATCTTACAAGATGTTATTGATAAAAGTTATGCTAAGTCGGAAGGGCACTTAAAAACACTGGCTATTTTAAGTTTTTTAGGTGGCGGCTATGTGAGTTTTGGTTATATGGCCTATTTAAAAGTAGTGAGCGGTATTCCTCCAGAGTGGAGTGGGCTATCAACATTACTTGGTGCGGCTGTGTTTCCTATTTGTTTGATTTGTATATTAATCGGTGGTGGTGAATTAGCCACGGGAAATATGATGATGATGGCATTAGGCCGTTTAACAAAAAGAGTAAGCCTTAAAAAATTATTTCGTAACTGGATTGTAGTGAGTTTGGGCAACCTGCTCGGTGCGCTGTTTATGGCCTATTTCTTAGGGCATTATGTCGGTTTATCAGAAGGTGCCGCCTCTGCTAAAACCATTGCTATAGCCGAGGCTAAAGTGCAAATGGATTTTGGTCGCGCCTTTATTTCTGCCATTGCCTGTAACTGGATGGTCTGCATGGGTATTTGGTTCTATTTTGGCGCCAAACAAACCTCCGGTCGTATCCTAGCCATATGGTTCCCCGTGATGATTTTTGTGCTTATCGGATTACAACACTTTGTCGCTAATATGTTTATTATTCCTGCCGGGATTTTTGCCGGTGCTAATGTGACTTGGAGCCAATTCTTCTTCAATATGATTCCTGTCTTTTTAGGTAATGTCACGGGTGGTGCAGCATTTGTCGGTGCATCTTATCTTTATGCCTATCGTCACTTATTAAAAGAAGATTATTGTATTTAGTAAACAAAAATCTGCCCGCACTTTGGCGTGAAAAAGGTCTTTTGAAATATCAAAAGGCCTTTTATTCTCTCTAAAATGTATTGAATCCCCTCTTAATTAACTCGGTATCTTTTTTTGAATAGTGCAAAGTTGCACTTTACACTAAAAGCATGTAAACTCATCTACTAAGATCAATATGGAAAGAAAAGTATTAGCCGAATTTCCATGTTATTTAGCATTCTCAAATTTACACTAAGGAAGAGATCACATGCCGAAGATGAAAGGTTCTAGACTAATGTTTTATAGCACTATTTTAACTAGTGTTATGCTGTCATCTTGCAGTCAACACGCCCAAACCCACTCAGCAGTAGAAAATACACCGAGCAATGGTGCTCAAAATGCGGTAACGTATTGGACTGAGCAGCCATTTTGTAGTGGGCGTTACCAAATTAACTTACCTGCTAACCGTATAAGTGGGACGGGCTGGCTTAAATACAATGGTTGGCAGATAAGAGTGCGACCAGATTATTGGAATCTGGAAGTAGAATCTGTATTAGAGGTTAAAGAAAAAGGATATAACGGAAACGAGAGTTTTATAGAAAACCGCATAATTATTCCTAATAAAGCGATAGCGATGGTCACACAGGCTCCTGGTTCATGGGAACACTCGGTATCAAAGCACCTAAAAGGCATGATCTATTATGTCACGTTCTATTTCAAGTTAGGCAAGAATGATGCCTATTCCATTACAACTCTTGCAAGCATTATGCCTGTCAACGGCAAAGCGCCACCAAACCTGAAACAGCTGGAAAAAAGTAAAGTTGACGAAGCTATTGGGCATATACGGAATGATTTTTTCGACAAGCTGAGAGATCGTAAAGATACTGAAATACCACAGCAACAAGGTGTCTGTTTAACAGAGGGATTTATTACCGATAAGGGAAATGAGCCGTTTTTTGGCAGTGCGGGCATTAAAATCAAAGACTATAAAGACGTTTATGCCGAGCTAACGACGGGGGGATCTTTGGAAGAAGGTGATAAACCGCTATTAGAACGAGACCTTTTCGCTAAAGATAGTGCTTTGGATAAACTCTTCTCGTGGGCGAAATACAGCACCATCCGCAAAGGAAAGCGCAACATCAATGGCATGACCGGCAGTGAAAAACTGGTTAAGTGGCAGGGAAATCGATATCTATTTATCTGGGAAAAAGATGATGGCAGTGTGAGATTTAAGATGACTTTTGGTACCAATAAGAAAAATACCAAAGGTTCACCACTCAGTGAGCAAGAAGCTTTAACCGCTTGGGATGCAATATTGCCGACATTGAAAACACGACTTTAAACAATGGATTACCACTTCTAAATTGAAGTAAAAATAAACGCGGTCGAGTTTTGAAGAGCATTTGCAAAAATACTGGAAAATTTGACCGATCTTTATAGTAAAAATCCCCTACTGCTCTGCTCTAGGGAATTTTTACGTTAAATGATGCGTTGTTTATTTCAAACCTTTTTTAACCAAATCTTCATAACCGCCATGGTTGATTACATTGGTATAGCCTGCATTTTTCAACTCAGTGAGTGCTGCTTCCGCACGGCGACCACTACGACAATAAAGATTGATTGGTGCATCTTTATCTGAGCCAATCGCTTTAACACCTTCAATGATTTTATCATGTGGAATATTCACCGCATCTTGTAAATGACCTGCGTTAAATTCCTCGGCTGAACGTACATCAATCCAAACGCCTTTTGCTTTTTCTGGTTGTACTGCGCTTTGTTCTGTTTGTGGCGCAGTATTCGCAGAAGCAAAAAAAGGTACAGCAATGGCTGCCGCATAAAGTACTGCTGTGAATAATTTTTTCATTATTTAATCTCCTATTAA
>CAJMPC010000130.1:0-4937 GCA_905215245.1 uncultured bacterium
TTTCTCCCCTTTAAGTAAAGGGGAGATTAGATTGATTAATGATGTTTGTGGCTTTTGATATCGGCAACTTTATGTGCACGATAAATGGCATTAATTGCATGAACTAAAGCAAGTGCGGAAGATTCAACGATGTCTGTTGCTAAACCAACACCGTGGAATTTACGGCCTTCGTGTTCAACCACGATATCCACCTGACCTAAGGCTTCAGCACCTTCGCCTTTTGCAGTTAAGTTATAGTGCGACATTTTGATATCTAAGCCGGTTAAATTCAAGATCGCATTGTAAACTGCATCAACCGGACCATTACCACCGATAGAAGAGGTGCTTAATTTTTTACCATCCAATTCCACTTGAACAAACGCAGTTGCTGGATACTCTTTAGTGGAGTGTGCAGAAAGTTTATCTAACACTAAACGATCCTCATCCCCTTGTTGCATATCGATAAAGGCTAAAGCTTCTAAGTCATAATCGAATACTTGGCCTTTTTTGTCTGCTAATTTTAAGAAGGCTTCATACAATTTGTCTAAATCGTAATCTTGTTCGGTGTAACCCATATCAGCCATGTGGCCTTTTACCGCGGCGCGACCAGAACGTGCGGTTAAGTTCAATTTCTCTTTCTTCAAGCCGATAGTTTCTGGTGACATGATTTCGTAGGTATTTTGGTTTTTTAACATACCATCTTGGTGAATACCGGATGAATGTGCGAAAGCATTTGAACCTACAATCGCTTTATTCGGTTGGATTGGCATATTACAAAGTTGGCTCACCATTTGGCTGACACGATGAATTTCTTGTGTGTTGATACGTGTATCCACGCCCATAAATTCTTGACGAACTTTCATTGCCATCACCACTTCTTCAAGTGAAGTGTTACCCGCACGTTCACCAATGCCATTAATGGTACATTCAATTTGACGTGCACCATTTTGTACAGCGGTTAAGGAGTTAGCCGTTGCCATACCCAAGTCATTGTGGCAATGTACGGAAATCACAGCTTTATCGATATTTGGTACGCGGTTACGTACTTCAGCAATAATATTGCCGAATTGGTTAGGTAAGCAGAAACCAACAGTGTCAGGAATATTTACAGTTGTTGCACCTGCATTAATTGCGGCTTCAACAATACGACAAATATTGTCGATACCTGTACGGCCTGCATCTTCGCAAGAAAATTCGACATCATCAGTATAATTACGTGCATGTTTTACTGCGGCTACAGCCATTTCAACTACATCGTCAAAGGTACGTTTTAATTTGGCTTCAACGTGTAATGCTGAAACTGCAATAAATGTATGGATACGAAACGCTTCTGCCACTTTTAAGGCTTCAGCCGCAGCATCAATATCTTTAATTACCGCACGGGAAAGTGCCGCAACACGACTATTTTTGATATGGCGTGCAATGGTTTGAACAGATTCAAAATCGCCTTGAGAAGAAACCGGGAAACCGACTTCCATCACATCCACGCCGAGACGTTCAAGTGCTAAAGCAATCTGTAATTTCTCTTTAACGGTTAAGCTTGCTTTTAACGCTTGTTCGCCATCACGCAAGGTGGTATCAAAAATAATAACGCGATCTGTCATAATGTTTTCCTTCTTTTATCACTCAAAGTGCGGTCATTTTTACCGTGATTTTAAAACGAAAAAACCCGCAATCTTAAAAGTGCGGGTTGATAATAGATTTTTTACATAAAGGTGTTTTTTATCCACAACTTAGCCGCACAAAGAATGTGAGAGCAGGAGGTTGAGAGATAAAGAAACAGCTTGGTACATAAAAAGATAATCCTGTAAAAAATTCTGTAAAACGCTGTCCATATTACGGATAAAAATGTTGCTGTCAAATCATTTATCAGTGATTTATATCTAAAATGAATATCTCTATACAATCTTAAAAGTGTATTTCTCTAAATATAAGACATTGCTCGGAATTAATCTCTAAAAATGGCTTTTAAGAAGCTATTTTTGTCCTGTTTTATTCCTCTTTTCTGGTATGCCGATTTTTTCTAAAATTTTTTCTCTTTTTGCGATCTGAATCGCAGAATTAAGACAAACTTTTCATTTTTTGAGACAAATCTCGCCATAATTTTCTTTTTAAAGGAGAGAATTATGAGCGATTTTACGTCAATTTTGTTGCGATTAGCTCAAGTGCCCAAATTGGGCAGTGTGCGGATTCAACAAATTTTGGCCCATGTGAATATAGAAGACTTGTTAAATTATGATGAAGTAGCATTCCAACAAATGGGTTGGGATGCTTTGCAGATTCGTCGTTGGTTTCAGCCGGAAATGAAATTTATTGAACCTGCTTTGAACTGGGCTGAAAAAGAAGGTCATCATTTAATTCACTGTTTTTCAGATGACTATCCTTTTTTACTCAAACAAATTAGTGGCTTTCCGCCCTTATTATTTGTGAAAGGCAATCTGACTGCACTTTCAGCCCAGCAAATTGCCATGGTTGGGAGCCGTTATTGTTCGGCTTATGGGGAATATTGGGCAAAATATTTTGCGACAGAGCTTTCTCTCGCAGGATTAACGGTGACGAGTGGGTTGGCTGTAGGTATCGATGGATTTAGCCATCAGGCGGTGGTGGATATTCAAGGGCAGACCATTGCCGTATTGGGCAGCGGATTAGATCACATTTACCCCGCTAAACACCGACGATTAGCGGATCAAATTATCGAGAATAACGGCGCGTTAGTTTCTGAATTTATCCCTACGCAAGCACCGATTGCTGAAAATTTTCCTCGTCGTAATCGCATTATTAGCGGGCTTTCATTAGGAACATTAGTCATTGAAGCGACAGAGAAAAGCGGTTCATTGATTACAGCGCGTTATGCTTTAGAACAAAATCGCGATATTTTTGCCTTACCAGGGAATATTCAAAGTGAATACAGTCAAGGCTGCCATAAACTGATTAAGCAAGGGGCGATGTTGGTGGAAAATGTCAAAGATATTTTAGATAGCCTCAATTACAGCGTTGTTTTTCAGCCGCCAGTACATACGCCAATCAATCAGTCGGTGGCTCAACCACTTACTGCCAAAATACCTACAGTGGAGCCGAGTCATCCTGAACTTTATCAATATATTACTTATACACCGATAAGTCTTGATGATTTATCTGCAGCATTGAATTTGCCGGTGGATTTGCTTTTAGTGCAGTTATTAGATTTGGAGTTACAAGATTTAATCGTCAATGAGAATGGACTCTATAAGCGGATAGCATAAACGGGGTAGAGCGATGAGGCAATCCTGTGCTAAGATACGGTTCAGTTTTAGAAAGGAGAACCTATGTTAGCCATTATTTCCCCGGCAAAAACCTTAGATTTTGAAAGTGCGGTCAGAAATCTTCCTGTTTCTCAACCGCACTTGACGGATTATAGTGAGCAACTGATTGAAATCTGTCGTCAATTATCTCCCCAAGATCTTTCTTCCTTAATGTCTATCAGCGATAAACTTGCGGGCTTAAATGCCGCTCGTTTTGCTGAATGGACAAAATCTCACAACGAAAAAAATTCACGCGCAGCCATTTGGGCATTCAAAGGTGATGTTTACACCGGTTTGGATGCGGATAGCTTATCTGATGAAGATGTGCAATTCGCACAACGCCATTTACGTATGCTTTCTGGCTTATATGGCTTACTTAAACCCCTTGATTTAATGCAACCTTACCGCTTGGAAATGGGCACGAAGTTAGCGAATCCAAAAGGGAAAGATCTTTATGCTTTTTGGGGTAACATCATCACTCAATCCGTGCAACAAGCGCTTGATGAGCAAGGCGATCGTATTTTGATCAATTTAGCCTCCGATGAATACTATAAATCCGTGAAAGAAAGCCAATTAGAGGCACAGATTGTGAAGCCTGTTTTCTTAGATAATAAGAATGGTAAATACAAAGTGGTCAGCTTTTATGCGAAAAAAGCCCGTGGTTTAATGTGTCGTTTTATCATTCAAAATCGTTTGGAACGTGTTGAACAACTGAAAGAGTTTGACCTAGGTGGTTATTGGTTTGATGCGACATCCTCAACTGAAAAAGAATTTGTATTTAAGCGAGATATCAATGAATAAAATCCTGGTTATATTGACCGCGCTTTTACTCTCAGGTTGTGCGGCAAAAGTGAGTCAGCTTCAAACTCCTGAAAAAATTGAGTACAACGGCAAAACTTATAAACTTACTGCAAGCCAAGATTTGGATACGATTGCGCGTTATGTTTATCTTGCAGAGCCAGATACCTTAGAAAATTGGCAATCTCAAATTGAAGTGTTGCTTGATCGTGATTTATCCCGTTCTATTGAGCAGCGCGTAGCATTACGTGAGAAGGTATACCGTAATTTAGGGGTGAAAGATTTCAAAATCCTTGCGAATTCAACGAATCAGAAAAAGCCTGCCACTGAGTTAAATGCTTATGTCATTTATGCTCCGACAGAACAAAATCCATCTTGGCAAGTGGACATAGCTAAGGGTAAAAATGTGCCACGTTGTGGTTTTGTGCAATATCAATATTCCCAAAAAGTGGAACAAGGTAAGAAATTTCAGCGTTTAAACACAGTAAAAATTGTGAAAAACTTACAAAAGTATTTGGTGGCGAAGGAAAGCAAAACATTACAAAAAGCCGATCTTTCTTGGAAATGTGAAAGTTATTTCCATCACTAAAACTTATACTAGATCAAATTCCACGTAAATTTTAAAAATTTTTCTAGAGCAGAAATAATGGATGGTGTAATCTTGACGCCAATTATTCTTAGAGTTCAAAGTAGGTAAATATGATTAAAAAAATTGCTGTATTAACCAGTGGTGGTGATGCACCAGGTATGAATGCTGCCATTCGTGGCGTTGTTCGTGCAGCTCTTGCAGAAGGGCTTGAGGTATTTGGGATTTATGACGGTTATCAAGGCTTATATAATAATAAAATCAAACAGTTAAATCGTTATAGTGTGTCCGAT
>CAJMPC010000131.1:0-4833 GCA_905215245.1 uncultured bacterium
TATCTGGTGATATTCTTGGTGCAGGTCTCATTCAAGCGCTTAAACGCCACTATCCGCAAGCTAAATTTGTCGGGATTGGTGGCGAACGAATGATTGTTCAAGGCTTTGAAAGCTTTTTTGATATGGAAGAGCTCTCTGTCATGGGCCTAGTAGAAGTACTTAAACATTTACCTCGATTGCTTAAAATTCGTCGCAGTGTCATCGAACAACTTTCTGCTATTAAACCTGATGTATTTATCGGTATTGATGCACCGGATTTTAATCTTACCGTTGAACTGAAATTAAAAGAAAAAGGGATTAAAACCATTCATTACGTGAGTCCATCTGTATGGGCTTGGCGCCAAAATCGTATCTATAAAATTGCTAAAGCAACCCATCAAGTATTGGCTTTTCTTCCTTTTGAAAAAGCTTTTTATGATCGTTTTAATGTGCCTTGCCGTTTTATTGGCCATACCATGGCGGATGCGATTCCATTAAAACCAAATAGAACGGAAGCTTGCCAGACCTTAGGTATTGATGAAAAAGGACGTTACCTTGCTATTTTAGTGGGGAGTCGAGGTAGCGAAGTGAGCTTCCTTGCTGAACCATTTCTAAAAACTGCTTTGTTATTAAAAGAAAAATATCCGGATTTGCAATTTTTAGTCCCTTTGGTGAATGAAAAACGTCGTCAACAATTTGAGGAAATAAAGGCTCAGATTGCTCCTGCTCTTGATATGCATTTAATTGATGGTAAAGCTCGCCAAGTGATGATTGCTGCCGAAGCAACTTTACTTGCTTCAGGTACTGCGGCGCTTGAGGCGATGTTGTGTAAATCGCCAATGGTAGTGGGGTATCGAATGAAACCATTCACCTATTTCTTGGCAAAACGATTAGTTAAAACAAAATATATTTCATTACCTAATTTATTAGCGGATGAAATGCTTGTGCCAGAAATGATTCAAGAAGATTGCGAACCGCAAAAATTAGCAGAACAACTTTCTCAATATCTTGGCGATGATGAAAGTGCGGTCAAATCTCGCAGTATTTTAATTCAACGTTTTACAGAGTTGCATAAATTAATTCAATGTGATGCGGATAGCCAAGCCGCACAAGCTGTGATTGATTTATTGGAGCAAAACCATGACTGATTTTGTTTATCCTGAAGGTTATCAACTATTTGCTGGGGTGGATGAAGTAGGCCGAGGCCCTTTAGTTGGCGCAGTTGTCACGGCTGCAGTGATCTTAGATCCGAATAACCCGATTGCTGGTTTAGCAGACTCTAAAAAGCTCAGCGAGAAAAAGCGTCTTGCACTCGCAGCAGAAATTAAAGAGAAGGCCTTAGCTTGGGCAATGGGACGAGCAGAGCCAGCTGAGATCGATGAACTAAATATTCTTCATGCCTCTATGCTAGCCATGGAGCGAGCCGTAAAAGCCTTAGAAATTCAACCGCACTTTGTGTTGGTGGATGGCAATCGTATTCCGCCTAACCTTGGTTTGCCAGCTCAAGCGGTAGTGAAAGGGGATTCAATTGTGGCTGAAATTAGCGCCGCCTCTATTTTGGCAAAAGTCGCACGCGATCAGGAAATGGAAGAATTAGATAAAAAGCATCCTGAATATGCTTTTGCTCAACATAAAGGGTATCCAACCAAATTACACCTAGAAAAATTAGCGGAACTGGGCCCTTTACCAGAGTATCGTCGAAGTTTTTCACCTGTGAAGAAAGCGCTAGGCATAGAAGACTAGCGAGCTTGAAAGATTTTAAGATTGAATAATATAAAATGGATATTTATTGCCTTGTCTTTGATGACTATGAAACGTTAGATCTAATGGGACCAGTTGAGTTTTTAGCAAGAGTTCCTAATGGTAAGCTTCACTATGTATCCCAAGTTGGTGGATTAATTCGTAGTAAGCAAGGATTTTATATTGAAACAGAAAAGCTAGAACATTTATTACCTCATAGTGTGTTATTGGTTGTTGGGGGACAGGGAACTCGTCAGTTAGTAAACGATGAACAATTTATTAATCAGCTTGGTAAATGGATTGATGAGTCAGAGATTTGTCTCAGTGTTTGTACAGGTTCAGCATTATTGGCTTGTACGGGGCGATTAGATAGTTTAAAAGCGACTTCTAATAAAAAATCTTTTGAATGGGTAAAACAATGTCGCCCAGCTGTAAAATGGAAATCCGTTGCAAGATGGGTGAAAGATGGCAAGTTTTACACTTCATCAGGCGTTTCTGCTGGTATGGATATGGCGCTTGGGTTTATTGCTGATTATTATGGCAGTGACTTGGCTCAAGACATTGCTAACCACACTGAATATCATTGGCAAAAAGATCCTAGTGTAGATAATTTTGCTCGAATCTATGGATATAAATAATAGATTTAGTTTTAGATTAAACAAAAGAGCGGTCAAAATTGACCGCTCTTTTTACATCTTCGAGAGATTATTTATTTAATTTCGCTTTATAAGTTGGGTTCATTAAGTTTTCTACAGAAAGGATGTCATCCAATTGTTCTGCGGTTAATAAACCTTTTTCTAATACGACTTCACGCACGCCTTTACCGGTTTGAGCACAGATTTTACCCACTAAGTCGCCATTATGGTGACCGATAAATGGATTCAAGTAAGTCACGATACCGATTGAGTTAAATACGTAGTTTTCACAAATTTCTTTGTTTACAGTAATACCGTCTACACATTTATCGCGTAAGTTCACGCAAGCATTGGTTAAGATGTCGATAGATTCAAACATTGCTTGACCAATCACTGGTTCCATTACGTTTAATTGTAATTGACCCGCTTCAGATGCGAAAGTAACGGTAGTATCGTTACCAATTACTTTAAAGCATACTTGGTTTACAACCTCAGGAATAACAGGGTTTACTTTTGCAGGCATGATAGAAGAACCCGCTTGTAATTCAGGTAAGTTAATTTCTTTTATACCTGCACGTGGACCAGAAGAGAGTAAACGTAAGTCGTTACATACTTTAGAGAGTTTTACAGCGGTACGTTTTAATGCACCGTGAACCATGACATAAGCACCACAGTCAGATGTTGCTTCGATTAAGTTTTCAGCGGGTACGCAAGGTAATCCAGTCACCTCAGCAAGGTGTTTTACTACTAATTCTGTATAACCTTGTGGTGTATTTAAACCAGTACCGATTGCTGTTGCACCAAGGTTGACTTCAAGGAGTAACTCAGCGGTACGTTTTAAGTTACGTACTTCTTCTTCAAGTAATACGGCAAAGGCTTTAAACTCTTGACCAACGGTCATAGGTACCGCATCTTGTAATTGGGTACGACCCATTTTTAAAATTTTAGCAAATTCTTTTGCTTTATTATCGAAACCATCATGTAAGTATTGGATTTTGTCGATAAGTTTCAAAATACTGTTATATACCGCAATACGGAAACCGGTAGGATACGCATCGTTGGTAGATTGGCTAGCGTTCACGTGGTCCATTGGGTTAATAACATCATATTCACCTTTTTTATGACCAATTTTTTCAAGCGCGAGGTTAGCAACTACTTCGTTGGTATTCATATTCACAGAAGTACCGGCACCACCTTGATACACGTCAGATGGGAATTGATCTAAGCATTTCCCCGTGGTAAGAATTTCATCACAAGCCGCCACAATCGCTTTTGCAATATCACTTGGAATAGCACCTAATTCACCATTCGCTAGGGCAGTTGCTTTTTTAACCATTACCATGCCGCGAACAAATTCCGGTACATCAGAAATGGTTACATTAGAAATATTGAAGTTTTCAACCGCTCTTAAGGTATGGATACCCCAGTATGCATCTGCTGGCACATCACGTTCACCTAATAAATCCACTTCTTTTCTGTATTGAGTCATTTTAATCACCTTTTTGGTTGTTAATTAATTTGAGGTAATTATAGGAATTTACATAGAAAATAAATTTGACTTGGATCACATTTCAAATAAGACGTATAAGAGATATTTTCATTTCTCGCATAAATTTTTTTAGGGTGAAATTTTTTTATTTATCCCCTTGAAACCGAAAAAGTTATCCCCACATTTAAAACACTTTATTTTAATAAGAAGGAAATTAATCATGAATATTCGTCCTTTACACGATCGTGTAATCATTAAACGTGAAGAAGTAGAAACTCGTTCAGCTGGCGGTATCGTATTAACCGGTTCAGCGGCGACTAAATCAACCCGTGCGAAAGTATTGGCAGTGGGTAAAGGTCGTATTTTAGAAAATGGTACCGTTCAACCTTTAGATGTAAAAGTTGGCGATACAGTCATTTTCAATGATGGTTATGGCGTGAAAAGTGAAAAAATCGATGGTGAAGAAGTGTTAATCATTTCTGAAAACGATATTTTGGCGATTGTGGAATAATTTAAATTAAGGAAAAAAGAAAATGGCAGCAAAAGACGTAAAATTTGGTAACGATGCACGCGTAAAAATGCTTAAAGGCGTGAATGTATTAGCCGATGCAGTAAAAGTGACCCTTGGCCCTAAAGGTCGTAATGTCATTTTAGATAAATCATTTGGTGCACCAACCATCACTAAAGATGGTGTATCTGTCGCACGTGAAATTGAATTAGAAGATAAATTTGAAAATATGGGTGCGCAAATGGTGAAAGAGGTTGCCTCTAAAGCCAATGATGCAGCGGGTGACGGTACAACGACCGCAACAGTTCTTGCTCAAGCTATCGTAAATGAAGGCTTAAAAGCTGTGGCTGCGGGTATGAATCCAATGGATTTAAAACGTGGTATCGATAAAGCGGTAAGTGCGGTTGTTTCTGAGCTTAAAAATTTATCTAAACCTTGCGAAACCTCTAAAGAAATTGAGCAAGTAGGGACAATTTCTGCTA
>CAJMPC010000132.1:0-4792 GCA_905215245.1 uncultured bacterium
GGCGAACAAGAGAGCCATCACCTACAGATACTGCGCCTTTTTGAGTTGAAAAAGTACCATTGTAGTTAACCGTTTTGACTTTCGCATCATCGTCAAAAGAAGATAAAGCTTTTGCTGTCTGATCAAAATTATTGGCTGCACTACTTGAATAAGAACCTAATGTCACAGAGTTTTCATGCGTACCTTTAGCTTGAGTACCAATCACTACCGCACTAACCCCAGAGACGTTACTAGATGTACCAAGAGCAATGGAATTAACCGCAGAAGAATTACTATCTTTACCAACCGCAACGGCATTCATTGATGAAGCTCTAGCATTAGAACCAGTTGCCAATGCATCCACTGCTGAAGCTTTAGATGCATAACCGAAGGCCATTGAACCTCTACCACTAGCCTCAGCAGTATTACCTAATGCTGAAGCTCCTACTTCACTCGCTTTAGCCCCATTACCTACAGCAGTCGAAACGATTGCACTAGCATTTGCACCTGTACCTAAAGCTGTTGCACTTTGAGCACCAGCATAAGAGCGGCGACCTAACGCGGTGGATTCTTGCCCTTCTGTTACTGCTTGAGAACCAACTGCAATAGAATTATTCGCTCTAGCAGATGCGCCAACACCTAATGCAGTTGCGCCCCATGCTGAAGCTGATGCACTATCACCAAAAGCAGAAGCACTTAGTGCGAGAGCTTTTGAGTTTCTACCAACAGCGGTTGCTAGAGAGCCTGTTGCATTTGCTGTTGCACCAAAGGCTGAAGCCCCTTCACCATCAGCATAAGATGCAACCCCTACAGCAGTTTGGCTATTTCCACCTACTTTCTCATTAGAGGTTTTTGCCATTAAACCGATAGCAACCGAGTTTGTACCTGTGCCACTTGATGCGCGATCACCAAGAGTGACACCATATCCTGATTGACTTGTTGCATTATTTCCTAATGTTATTGACCAACGTGCTTTGTTTGTCACGTTATTACCAATTACTATGCTCTCTGTTGCTTCTGATTTTGCTTTTTTACCTAAAACGACAGAATCACCTGTGGTACCAACTCCGGCTACAGCACTCACATTAGTTCCACCAACAATATTTCCATCATTATTTAATACTACATTGGTTTCAGCCATTGCAGTTGTGCTTACACCCGCTAAAACTGCAGCGCCAATAATTACATTTAATGCTTTACGTTTGTCAGTTTGAGATGATTTACCCACAGATTTGCTTAGTTCTGAAACAGCAACCCAGCATTGATTTACTTTATTCCAAATAATTTTAAAAACATGATTCATATTAAAGTTTCCTATAATCTAAAAATAACTAGTCAAGACAAACAACATCTTGATTCTGTATAAGTATAATAGGAAACTCAGCAATTAACAGATAATTTACAAGATTTTACAAAAGCTGACAAAGAATAGTTTTTTTATGGAGAAGTTAAATGTAATGTAAAGATAAATTAAAGATAAATTAAAGATAAATTAATAACTTAAAACATATGTATAATTATATACTTATTCTGCTGATAAAAGGAAAAAAGGCCATGAAAATGACCATTTTTTATATTGAATTACCACTTCTCTAACGCTTCTTTATCGCTTTCTCTTGCTTCAATCCAACGTTCGCCTTGATTAGTTTGTTCTTTTTTCCAGAACGGCGCTTTGGATTTTAAAAAGTCCATAATAAATTCGTTAGCATGATAGGCATCACCTCGGTGAGCAGAACTGATGCCGACTAAAACAATTTCATCGCCAGTATGTAAAAGTCCCACACGGTGAATCACAGATACTCGCTGGATATCCCAACGAGCTTTCGCCTGTTCTACAATTTCACGTAAGGCTTTTTCTGTCATGGCGGGATAATGTTCTAAGTATAAGCTGGATACCTCATCGCCTAAATTAAGATCGCGTACTTTACCCACAAAAATAACCGTCGCGCCAACCGAATATTGCTCAGAAAGCCATTGGTAAACGGCATTTTGATCGAAAGGCTGTTCTTGTACTGAAATCTGAATATCTGTCATTTAGCCCCCTGTTACCGGTGGGAAAAACGCAATTTCATCGCCATTTTTGACCGCACTTTCTAAAGACATCAAAGTTTGATTAATGGCCACTAAAAGCTTCCCTTTTTCTAATGCTAACGCCCATCTATCACCTTTTTGAGCGAGATGCTCACGCACCGCTTCTGCTGTCGCAAAATCGCCCTCAAGCTGAATAGAATCTTCACCAATTAATTCACGAGTTTGAGCAAAAAACAAAACATTTAGCATCTTATTTTTCCTCCGCAATAAAATGACCAGATTTTCCACCGCTCTTTTCTAACAGGCGAACATGTTCAATCACCATGTCTTTTTGTACGGCTTTACACATATCGTAAATGGTTAAGGCTGCTACGCTTGCTGCCGTTAATGCTTCCATTTCTACGCCGGTTTTTCCGGTTAATTTGCAAAGAGATTGAATACGAACTTGATTGGTTTCAAGTAACGGTTCTAAATTCACTTCTACTTTAGAAAGTAACAATGGATGGCAAAGCGGGATAAGTTCCCAAGTACGTTTTGCCGCTTGAATACCTGCAATACGTGCTGTAGCAAATACATCGCCTTTGTGATGTTTGCCTTCCACGATCATGGAAAGGGTTTCTTTTGACATGGTTACAATAGCTTCAGCACGAGCTTCACGAACAGTCTCTGCTTTTGCAGAAACATCCACCATATTGGCTTCGCCTTGAGAATTGATATGCGTAAATGTAGTCATAATAAAATAAAGTGCGGTTAAAATATTGAATGTTTTACATGTGTGACAAAAGCAAAATAAGTGAATAGCAAAATTCACCTATTTTCTTTTAGCCACCGATAGAAGCTAAATGATTTCTTACGCCACTATCACCGATATGCAAATAATGATGTTCACGTTTGCCTTGCAATGCAGAAAAAATACGTGCTTGCAAAATATCTTGCTGTTCATGGGATTGCAATAAATCACGTAATTCAATGCCTTCTTCGCCGAATAAACAGAGATGAAGTTTGCCCTTCGCTGATACTCTGAGACGATTACAGCTTGCGCAGAAATTCTTCTCATAAGGCATAATTAAGCCAATTTCGCCAGCATAATCAGGATGCGTGAATACTTTTGCAGGACCATCAGTATGGGATTTGTGTTGTAATTGCCAACCGTTTTGCAGCAATTTATCCGCTAATACTTGTCCTGAAAGATGGAATTTATCAAAGAAACTATCCATTTCGCCCGTTTGCATGAGTTCGATAAAGCGCATTTGAATTGGGCGATCTTTCACCCAAACAAGGAATTGCTCAAACTCTTTGTCATTCAAATTTTTCATCAAAACTGAATTGACTTTAACTTTGTTGTAGCCCACTTCAAATGCACGATCGATACCACGCATCACGTCATCAAATTTATTGATACCCGTAATTTGGTGGAACATTTTTGGATCTAAGCTATCAACACTGACGTTAATGGACGTAATCCCTGCCTTCTTCCAATCAGCTACATCTTTTGCCATACGATAGCCATTTGTCGTGACGGCTAATTGACGGATTCCATCAATATTAGCAATGCTTTCAGCAATAGAAATAAAATCTTTGCGTAAAGTCGGTTCGCCACCCGTTAAACGAATTTTCTCTGTGCCCATTTCAGCAAACGCTTGAGCAAGATGGGTAATTTCTTTTAACGTTAAGAAACTTGGCTTGTTAGCTTCAGGTTGATAACCATCAGGCAAACAATAGGTACAACGAAAATTACACTGATCGGTAATCGACAGTCGTAGATAGTAATATTGGCGTTGGAAAGGATCGACTAAGCGAGACTCTCCTACGTTCTTGATAGGAATGGATTGCATTTTACACCTTTCTAAATATGGAGAGGATAAACCGTTTCCAGCGTATCCCTGAATAACGTACCGCGTTATTGGCTTGCCACCGTATTTCTTGTGAAACTTAGGCTAAACAAGCTCGGAGTTATGCGTTAAAAATAAATTGTGTTGGTATTGTAATAAAAGCAAGCGGTTAATAGCAATAATTTGGTAGAATAACCCAACTATATTGATAAAAATAACAGCATTAACTTATATAAAGAAATATATAACATTATTTTTTATAATTATTTATAGGTAAAAAAGGAAGAAAAATGTCTGATTTATCTCGTCACAGCCGTCATGAACATTTAGACGAAATCAAACATATTGTTGCCATTGGTGGTGGCCATGGATTAGGGCGTGTATTATCGGCACTTAGTTTCATGAAAGAACGTTTAACCGGTATTGTCACCACCACAGATAACGGCGGGTCAACGGGGCGAATTTGCCAAGAACAAGGGGGTATCGCATGGGGCGATCTACGTAATTGCTTAAACCAAATCATCATTGAGCCAAGCACGGCATCTGCACTATTTGAATACCGCTTCACTGGCGAAGGTGAACTTTCTGGGCATAATTTAGGCAATTTCATGCTCAAAGCCTTAGAAGATATGCATATTCGCCCTATTGAAGCCATTAACTTAATTCGTGAATTACTCAAAGTAAAATCTCACATTATTCCCATGTCAGAAGAACCTGTTCATCTTGCCGCGAGTTTAGGTTCAGGCTCCAGTATTGTAGGTGAAGTAAGCATTGATAATTTAACAGAATTACCCCAATCACTTTTCTTAGTGCCAATGGTTAAAGCTGCACAGGAAGCGATTAGTGCATTAGAACAAGCAGAAGTCATTTTACTTGGACCTGGAAGCTTTATGACGAGTATTATGCCGCCACTATTGCTACCTGAATTAGCGACTGCTCTTCGTAACAGC
>CAJMPC010000133.1:0-4770 GCA_905215245.1 uncultured bacterium
TAATTAATTGCCTAGACCAGATTTTGAACTTTTATTTTCGATAAATTCAAATTTATAGCCATCTGGATCTTCAACGAAGGCAATAACGGTTGTACCACCTTTAACTGGGCCTGGTTCGCGAGTCACTTTACCACCATGAGCACGCACTGCTTCACAAGTTGCGTAAATGTCATCTACACCAATCGCAATATGACCGTAAGCATTACCAAGATCATATTCAGTCACGCCCCAGTTGTATGTTAATTCAATTTCTGCAGCGCTTTCGCCATCTTCGTAACCTAAAAATGCAAGCGTATATTTATATTCCGGGTTTTCACTCGTACGCAATAAACGCATACCTAAAACATCTTGATAAAATTTAATAGAACGGTCTAAATCACCTACTCGAAGCATTGTATGTAAAATTTGCATTTTGTTTTCCTCTTTTCTATTTGGGTGTTGGGGGATTATAGCATAGAAATTTTTAAATAGACTTAGAACGTAATTTGTTCCAGAAATTGGTGCTGTTGAATGATGTAAATGAACTAATCATTTGAAGTGATCGGAGCTCTGTTTTGTATTCGGTTTTGGTAATCTGTTTTTTGTTGTAGTGGCCTAGCTATTACAAGGATACGACAAGTTGTAAATTATTATAGGAGAACAAAGATGTTTTCATTCTTAAAAGCATCTCCTCCAGCACCAAGAATTGAAAGTTCTAGAAGAGATGCCGAGTATAAAAAATTACGTTGGCAGGTGTTTGCTGGAGTATTTATCGGGTATGCGGCTTATTATCTTATCCGCAAAAACTTTTCTTTAGCAATTCCTTATCTTATTGATGAATATGGTTTTACTAAAGCTGATTTAGGTACAGTTGGGGTAGCGTTATCACTGGCTTACGGTTTTAGTAAGTTCATTATGGGGAATATTTCTGACCGAAGTAATCCTAAATATTTTATTACTATTGGTTTATTAGGTTCTGCATTAGTGAGCTTAATTTTCGGTTTAGTACCAGGCGTGCTTTCTTCTATTCCATTGATGATTGTGTTAGCTGCATTAAATGGCTGGTTCCAAGGAATGGGATACCCACCAGGTGCAAAAACAATGACCAATTGGTTCTCGGTTTCTGAACGTGGTGTGTGGTGGAGCTGGTGGAACGTATCACATAACTTAGGTGGTGGTTTAATCGGTCCATTAGCGATCCTCGGTTTATCGATTTTCGGCGTATGGCAATCTTTATTCTATTTACCGGCCTTAATAGCCATTGTATTGGCATTCATCATGTTCTATTTAATGCACGATACTCCAGAATCACAAGGGTTACCACCGGTAGATGAATGGAAAGGTGAAAAAATCGTAGAGAAAGTCGAATCGGCTCACACGCTTTCTTCTAAAGATATTTTTATGAAATACATCATTAATAATAAGTTCTTATGGGCGATTGCACTTGCGAACGTATTTGTGTATTTCATTCGTTACGGCATTATTGACTGGGCCCCAACGTATCTAAAAGAAGTGAAACATTTCTCTGTAGACAAACAAAGCTGGGCGTATTTCCTTTACGAATATGCAGGTATCTTTGGTATGCTTGCTAGCGGTTATTTAAGTGATAAAGTGTTCAAAGGCCACCGTGCACCGCCGATGTTATTATTCCTAACCGGTGTATTAATCGCGATTATTGTTTATTGGAAAAACCCGGAAGGTAATCCACTTGTAGATAATATTTGTCTTGTTGCTATCGGTTTCTTAATTTATGGTCCAGTAATGATGATCGGGCTTCAAGCGGCAGACCTTGTGCCACGTGTTGCAACAGGTACAGCGACAGGTCTAACCGGACTATTCGGTTACTTATTAGGTTCTGCGAGTGCAGGCTATGTAATGGGTAAATTGGTCGACTTATTTGGCTGGGATGGTGGTTTTTATGCCTTGATCGTTTCTTGCTTCTTAGGATTTGGCTTCATTGCTTTTACCTTACTCCATAAGCCGAATGCGGCATAATTAAGGTTAATTACATATAAAAAGTGCGGCCAAAAAACATGATGTTTTTGACCGCACTTTATTTTTGTTTATTTTACCGCAATCATTGAACCAAAATTAAAACATTGGAACCATAATTCGACGTGTGAAAATCCGATGTTTTTTAACCGCTCTTTGTGGATGTTAATCGAGTCAGTACGCATGACATTTTCAAGTGCGGTGCGTTTTTGGCTCACTTCAAGCTCACTGTAACCGTTAGCACGTTTGAATTGGTGGTGGAGGTCAATAAGCAACTCATTCACTTTTTCATCTTCAAAACGGAATTTTTCAGAGAGCACTAATACACCATTTGGGTTTAAACCTTGGTAGATTTTGGTGAGCAAGGCTACACGATCTTCTGGTGGTAAAAATTGCAATGTGAAGTTGAGCACTACCATTGAGGCGTTCTTAATTTCTATTTGACGAATATCATCGCAAAGAATTTCTACGGGGACATCACTATGATAAGCCGCAACGTGCTGACGGCAGCGTTCCACCATTGGCAAAGAATTATCGACACCGATAATTTTCACATTCGGTTGTTTAATATTACGTCGCATAGAAAGAGCTGCCGCACCGCGTGAACAGCCTAAATCATAGACTTGGCTGTCAGCCGTCACAAAACGTTCAGCCAACATACCAATCGCCGTGATAATGTTGGAGTAGCCCGGAATCGAGCGTTGAATCATATCGGGGAAAACTTCCGCCACGCTTTCATCAAAAGTAAAATCGCCCAGTTTTTCGATCGGGGCGGCAAAAATTGTATCTTTCATCATGATTGAATTCTGTTGTTGTATTGAGAGGGCATTTATTTAGATAAAATGCAAAAAACTGCGGTCATTTTAGTGAAAGTTTTTAAAGGATCAAATAAATTTCGCTTTTCAATTTAAAAGGCATGTCTTTTTCCGTATAATCAACGCGTTAATTATCCATTTTTAGAAAAATGAAAGGAATATAGAAATGATGCGTACACATTATTGCGGTGCATTAAACCGCAACCATATTGGACAAGAAGTAACATTAAGCGGTTGGGTTCATCGTCGTCGCGATTTAGGTGGTTTAATTTTTATTGATATGCGTGATCGTGATGGTGTCGTACAAGTTTGTTTTGACCCGAAATATCAAGAAGCATTAACTGCAGCTTCAGGCTTACGTAATGAATTTTGTATTCAAATTAAAGGTGAAGTGATCGCGCGTCCTGATAATCAAGTTAATAAAAATATGGTGACAGGCGAAGTGGAAGTGTTAGCGAAAGAATTACACATCTACAATGCTTCTGACGTTTTACCATTAGACTTCAACCAAAACAACACCGAAGAACAACGTTTAAAATATCGCTATTTAGATTTACGTCGTCCAGAAATGGCACAACGTTTGAAAACCCGTGCAAAAATCACCAGCTTTGTGCGTCGTTTTATGGATGACAATGGGTTCCTTGATATTGAAACCCCAATGCTTACCAAAGCAACGCCAGAAGGTGCGCGTGACTATTTAGTGCCAAGCCGTGTGCATAAAGGCAAATTCTATGCGTTGCCGCAATCACCACAGCTTTTCAAACAGCTTCTAATGATGTCTGGTTTTGATCGTTATTATCAAATTGTGAAATGTTTCCGTGATGAAGACTTACGTGCAGATCGTCAACCGGAATTTACTCAAATCGATGTGGAAACTTCTTTCTTAACTGCGCCGGAAGTACGTGAGATCATGGAACGCATGGTACACGGTTTATGGCAAAACATCATTGGTGTGGATTTAGGTAAATTCCCACAAATGACCTGGCAAGAAGCGATGACGCGTTTTGGTTCAGATAAACCAGATTTGCGTAACCCGCTTGAATTAGTCGATGTAGCAGATATCGTTAAAGATGTTGAATTTAAAGTATTTAATGAGCCTGCAAACAATCCAAACGGCCGTGTGGCAGTCATTCGTGTACCAAATGGTACTGAAATCACTCGTAAACAAATTGATGAATATACACAATTTGTTGGTATTTACGGTGCAAAAGGTTTGGCTTGGGCGAAAGTAAATGACATTAATGCGGGCCTTGAAGGTGTACAAAGCCCGATTGCGAAATTCTTAAATGAAGATGTATGGAAAGCGTTATCTGAACGTGTGAAAGCTCAAACTGGCGATATCTTATTCTTCGGTGCAGACAAATGGCAAACTACCACTGATGCAATGGGCGCATTACGTTTGAAATTAGGTCGTGATCTTGGCTTAACTCGTTTAGACGAATGGCAACCGCTTTGGGTGATTGATTTCCCAATGTTTGAACGTGATGAAGAGGGTAATCTTGCAGCAATGCACCACCCATTCACTTCACCAAAAGATTTTACACCAGAACAATTAGAAGCGAATCCAACCGATGCGGTAGCAAATGCTTACGATATGGTGATCAACGGCTATGAAGTGGGTGGTGGTTCTGTCCGTATTTTCGATCCGAAAATGCAACAAACCGTATTCCGCATTCTTGGTATCAATGAACAAGAACAACGTGAAAAATTCGGCTTCTTGTTAGATGCATTAAAATTCGGTACACCGCCACATGCAGGTTTAGCATTTGGTTTAGACCGTTTAACCATGCTTTTAACGGGCACTGAAAATATCCGTGATGTGATTGCATTCCCGAAAACAACAGCAGCAGCGTGCTTAATGACTGAAGCGCCAAGTTTTGCGAATCCGCAGGCATTGGCTGAGTTGAGTATTCAGGTTGCGAAAGCTGAATAAGTTTAAAATTTATAATAAGGCGCGGTCAATTTTGACCGCACTTTCTTTTTG
>CAJMPC010000134.1:0-4715 GCA_905215245.1 uncultured bacterium
TGGACAACCTACCATACAATAACGGCAACCAGTACAAATATCGGGATCATATTTCACGATACCCGTTTTGGGATCTTTGGTGAGTGCTTGAACAGGGCAAACGGCAACGCAGTTAGGGTCAACGCAATGCATACATTGTTTTTTCACGTAAGCATAGCCGTTTTCTGTTTTGTCTTTATTTGTGCCGTCACCATCACTCCATACTTGAATCACGTTACGAGTAAATGGGGTGAGTTTGTCGTTATTTGACCAAGTTTGATCACCTTTTGGGTTCACGGGTGTGTGGTTTACGTTTTGACATTCAGCCACGCATGCTTGACAACCTACACAAAGGGTAGAGTCGTAAAGCATTCCTAGTGCGCCAGGAATGGGCTCAACCGTTTCCGTTGCCTGCGCACTCGACACAGGCAAGGAGGAAGCGATTCCGCCAAGCATACCTGCTTTTAGAAATTTTCGTCTATCCATTATTATTTACCTGTATGTTGTTCTTTCTCTGCTGCTTTAGCTTCAGAACGGGCTTTATGTTGAGCGCTTAATTCGCGTAAGGTCACAACACTCACACCGGCTAGGATTGCAGCGGCACCACCTAATAAACCAATGGCGGTCATGGTTGCACCTGAACCTTCGGTATTATTAACATCTGGTTTTTCAACACGTGGCGTTGGGTTTTCTACGCCTGCTAATTGGAAAATACCTTTGGTAAAGCCGACGCCTTTTTCGTTACAACCATAGCAAGGGTGCCCGATACCAACCGGCCAGTTATTACCGCCGACATCACAGAATTCTAAAGTAGAGCAGTTACCGTAAGTTTCTGGTCCTTTACAACCGAGATGATACAAACACCAACCATTTCGGTGACCATAATCGCCGTATTCTTTAGCGAAGCGACCTGCATCAAAGTGCGGGCGACGATAGCAGTTTTCATGAATTAAGCGATCGTAAGCGAATAATGGACGATTTAATTTGTCCATTGCTGGTAGTTTCTTATAAGTAAGAATATAAGCGACAGTTGCAAGGAAGTTGTGTGGATTTGGTGGACAACCTGGAATATTAATCACCGGAGTGCCTTTTGGTAATACTTCAGACAAGCTGCTTGCACCAGTTGGGTTGCCACCGCTAGAAGGTACGCCGCCCCATGCTGCACAAGAACCGATCGCAATAATCGCTGCAGCACCTTTAGCGGCTTCTTGGATGTGTTCTACAATCGGTTTACCTGCTACCATACAATAGACGCCGCCGTCTTTCACCGGAATAGATCCATCTACGACTAAAACATATTTTCCATAATACTGTTTAATTGCATTGTGTTTGTTATCTTCAGCTTGTTCCCCAAAGGCTGCAGAAAGAGTTTCGTGGTATTCTAAGGAAATCATTTCCAATACCAAGTTTTCTACTGTTGGGTGGGTCGCGCGTAGCAAGGATTCAGTACACCCCGTACATTCTTGCGCACCAATCCATAATACTGGTGGACGTTTAGGTTCGGTTAAAGCAGCGGTCATTTCTGCACCCGCTTTTGAACTTAACCCCATGGTCGCCGCAAGTGCGGTACATAATTTCATAAAATCCCGACGGGAAACTTCTGCTAAAGCAGAAAATAATCCATCACTTCGTTGCATATAATCACTCCAATTGGCACGTTACTTGTATGGTTAATTTAACTATGATATGCCTTGATGCGGGAAATTTATTTGATCGTAATCAAAAATACCCTTATTTTCCTTACAAAATAAGTGGGTAAGTGATTGTTTTTACTTAGTTATTGAGAATGATTGTTATTTATTTGCGCCACATTCACTTGGAGTCCATTTTTTGTACACTAAATCATAATAATAAAGTAAGGATTTGGGCTCAGAAAAATTTCGTGAATATTGACCGCACTTCTGGCTGATGTGAATGGGGAAGATGGATAAAACTAAATTCTTGGTTTTATTGATTTTTATCAACAAAATATTGTCTAAGTGAATAGATTTTATTGTGCTTTTCCCTATACTGAGTAGGGAAAATTTTCTATGGAGAAACAATGATGAATATAGTTGTGGGTATTGTCCTTCTCAGTTTAGCTTTCACTATTTCAATGTATAACAAACTGATTAAAAAACGTAATCAGGTGAGTAGTGTTGAAGCCAGTGTGGATGTTCAGTTGAAACGTCGTTATGATTTGTTGCCAAACCTTGTCGCCACCGCTAAGGAATATATGTCGCATGAGCGTAGCCTGCTTGAGCGTATTGTGACGTTACGTGAAAGTGCTAAATCAGCCCATTCTACAAGCGAGAAATTCCAACTCAATAATGAGATTTCGGGTTTATTGCGTAATTTACAGGTTCGTCTAGAAAATTATCCGGATCTCAAAGCCAATCAAAATCTTTTGCAAATTCAGACCACACTTAGTGATGTGGAAGAGCAAATCTCTGCAGCAAGACGTACTTATAATTCAGCAGTTGAAGAGTATAACAATGCTGTGGAAATGTTCCCGTCAAATTTAATTGCAAATTTGTTTAATTTCCAGAAAGGAACATTTTTCGATATTCCTCAAAATGAAGCTGAAGTCCCTAATGTGGGTAATTTATTTAAACAATAAGTGGAAAAACCATGAATACACCAAAAGAGATTGAAGGGATTCGTTTTCTGGGATTAGAAAAGTTAGATGAGGAACGTTTAGCCATAAAATCCCTCATCAATAAATGGATTATTATGCTATGCGTTGGGTTATTTTTCCTCATTGGAACGATAGGGAATGGGTATCTATTAAGTACAGCTTTAATCCTTGGTGTGCTCATTTATTCTTTTCGTCATTTATTTTTTAAATATAAGCGTTTTATCGCAGAATTTAAAACTCGGGTGATTAATACAATTGTCCAGGAATTTGGTTTCCACTTTAGCGCAGATAGAGGACTGAATATTAGTGATTTCCTCTCCGTTTATGATAGTGGTCCCGCGACATTCCGTAGTGAGGATTTAATCTTTGGTGAGTTTAATCAAACTGAAGTTGAAATCTGTGATTTTTCAGCATTTAACATGTCGTTGAAAGAGAAGTCAGTTAAAGCATTGGGCACTCAGAATTTCCAAGGCATTTTATTTAAAGCCACTTTCCCTAAAGAGCTGGCTCATTGGGTTTATGTTTGTGATAAGAAAGAAGCAGGTTTAAGAAAAGAAGGTGAAATTGCCTTGATGGATAATCCGTCTTTTAATCGTTACTTTGATGTGTTTACTGAAGATCAAATCTTAGCCAGATATGCTTTATCGCCTAAGTTAATGGAACGTTTTTGTGGATTGAAAGAGAAATTTAATTGCCCTATTTCGATGGTACTTCGTAACCGAGAAGTGATTATTGCACTTAATTTAGGAAAGAATAGTTTTGAACCGTCCTTTGAAAAGTCATTGTTAGAAGACAATACAATTCGTGATTATATTTCGAGTATCAAAGGCTTTACAGATATGGTGAAAGAACTCGGGTTAAATAACCATATTTGGAAATAAGTGTTAATGCAATAAAAAAGACGAGTTTAGATAATAAACTCGTCTTTTTTTATCTTATGAGTTTTTATGCGTTGTTTGCTGTTTGCGCTTTTTTACGCTCTAAACGTAACACACCTAAATGTGTCATATAGCAACAGAAAATACAGCCTGCTACAGCGAATAATAAGAGGTAGAAGCCCGCATCCCAGCCGAATTTATCAGCCAAAATACCAAATAATGCAGTACCAGAGAAACTACCTAAAATGTAACTTAATAAACCACGTAAACCCGTTGCTGAACCTGCTGCGAAAGAAGGAACTAGCTCGATAGTTTGAAGTGAAGATAAGAACATTGGAACATAAATTAAGCATCCAATAATACCTGCACCGATGGTTACAGTTATTAAGTCACTACCACCCCAGTAAACGAACATTGCTGCGCCCACACCGAATAAGGTAATAATAGCAAGTGGCATACGGCGACCTTTGAAATAAGTATCAGTTAACCAACCTGCTAATAGCGTAGAAGGAATGGCTGCCCATTCAAAGATAGCAAATGCTGTACCCATTTGAGCTTTAGTAAAACCTTTAGTTTCTAATAAATAAAGTGGTAGCCAGGTTAATACACCAAAACGGATCATGTAAGTGAATACGTCAATGAAAGAAACAAACCATACATTAATATCTTTCATAATGTAATCACGGAAGATTTCCCATGTGGTTAAGTTGACGTTTTCTTCTTTTGTGACAACTAATTCTTCATTTTCACTTTCAAGAATTTTTCCAACTGGTGGTAAGCCTTCATTGTAAGTACGACCCGCACCGAAGATGTAGAAAATAATCGCAACGATAGTAGCAATTGCTACAGGCACAACAAAGTGTGCGGCTTGCCAGTGCTCTTGACCTAACCAAGCGATACTTGCACCCGCAATTGGTGCAACTAAACCACCACCTACGTTGTGAGAGATATTGAAGATAGCTGTCGTTACACCACGAGATTTACGTGGGAACCAGCTTGCTAATACGATATAAGCTGGACCTGCACCCATCCCTTGGAAGATACCATTAAGCACACAAAGGAATAAGAATGCCCAGAATGATGCGCTAAAGCCCATCATTAAGTTTACCGCTGCCGACATCATTAAGCCGAAAATCATAAAGTGTTTCGGATTTGATTTATCTGCGATTGCAGACATGAAACCTTTACTTAAACCATAAATAATTAACATGGTACCGGAAATAAAACCGATATCTTTTTTG
>CAJMPC010000135.1:0-4697 GCA_905215245.1 uncultured bacterium
AATAGAAAAGCAAAGAGCGGTCAAAAAAACATTGAATTTTTTGACCGCTCTTTTATTTAAGCAATTATTTATTGGCTAAAATCACTGCACGAGTAGGGGCTTGATAGCCTTCGATGGTTTTACTGTGATCGTTTGGATCTAAGAAATCAATCAAACTTTCATTTTCTAACCAATCCGTTTTACGCTGTTCTTCTAATGTTGTGGTGGCGACATCCACACAACGCACATTAGTAAAGCCGACTTTTTCCAACCAATTAATGAGTGCAGCAACAGAAGGAATAAAATACACGTTCTTCATTTTTGCATAGCGATCTGATGGAACTAAGACTGTATTGGCATCACCATCGACCACTAAGGTTTCTAACACCAATTCACCACCTTTTACTAATTGGTTTTTTAGCTGTGTGAGATGATCAAGCGGTGATTTACGATGATAAAGCACCCCCATTGAGAATACGGTATCAAATGCTGCAAGTGGTTGCATTTCTTCAATACCTAGTGGGATTAAATTAGCTCGGCGATCGTTATTTAATAATTTTCGAACGGCTTCAAATTGGCAAAGGAAAAGTTCGGTTGGATCAATACCCACCACCATTTTTGCACCTTCACCAACCATGCGCCACATATGGTAGCCGCTACCGCAGCCCACATCTAAAATGGTACGATCTTTTAATGGCGCAAGATGAGGCAAAACACGATCCCATTTGAAATCAGAACGCCATTCGCAATCCACGTGAATATCAAATAAATGATAAGGTCCTTTTCGCCATGGCATCAATTGTTTCAAATGATGGACAATGCGTTGTTTTTCGCCCTCTGAAAGTGGGGAAGTGCGGTCAGATTTCACCGCATTTTTTAAATCGATAGTATCTGCCTGCAAATCAGGGAGAAAGTCCACGATTTTTGACCATTTTGCATAATCACCATGGGTTTGTTTTTCCCATTCTTTTAACTGCAAAGGCAATGTTTCTAGCCAAGCAGATAAATTTGTGGTGGCAATTTGTTGATAAAAAGGACGAAAATCAATCATTATTTTGCTTCCTTATAGGCTCTTTCTGCTTTTTCAAAGGTTTCTTTAACTTCATTTTCAGGTTCTGCAGAAAGGAGAGAAACCACAATAATCGCCAGGCTAGCAAGGATGAATCCTGGGATCATTTCATAGACATTAAACCATTCACTGGTTTCAGGAATCACCGATTTCCAAGCAAAGACAACCACTGCGCCGACAACCATGCCAGCCATCGCTGCTGATGAAGTCATACGTTTCCAGAATAAGGAGAAGAGCACGACAGGACCAAATGCAGAACCAAAGCCAGCCCAGGCAAATTCAACGAGTTTTAATACTTTGCTGTTTTCATCTTGAGCAATCCAAATTGCAATGCCCGCGATAACTAAAACCATTGCACGACCTAGCCAAACTAATTCTTTTTCAGAAGCTTTTGGACGAATAAAACCTTTATAAAAATCTTCAGTAATAGAGCTTGAAGAAATTAATAATTGAGCGGAAAGTGTACTCATTACTGCCGCTAAAATCGCAGAGAGTAGAATACCGGCAATCCATGGATTAAAGAGCAATTTAGCCAGTTCAATAAATACTTGTTCTGGTTCATTATTTACCACACCAGCTACATTGGGGTTAGCAAAGAAATAAGGAATTCCGAAGAAGCCAATACCAATCGCACCAGCGAGGCAAATCACCATCCATGTCATACTGATACGGCGTGCTTTAATGAGGGATTTCACCGAGTAAGCCGCCATAAAACGAGCAAGGATATGCGGTTGACCAAAATAACCTAAGCCCCAAGCCGCTAAACTTAATAAACCTAATGGTGTAGTAGAGCTAAATAAATCGGTAAAGTCTTTATTTGCTGCGATTTCTGCTTGATGTAGCACTTCAGTAAATTGTGATGCATCACCCAAACTTAAAAAGATAAAGAGAGGCGTTAAAATCAGTGCAAAAATCATCAATGTGGCTTGAATGGTATCCGTCCAGCTTACGGCTAAAAATCCACCGATAAAGGTATAGACGATAGTCGCTAATGCGCCGTACCAAATGGCGGTGGAATAGTCGACTGAGAATAGGTTTTGGAATAATTTCGCCCCTGCAACCACACCGGAACCACAATAAATGGTGAAGAATACTAGGATGATTGTTGCAGACACAATTTTTAAGAGATGATGCTTTGTACCAAAGCGATGATGGAAATATTCTGGTAATGTGAGCGCATTGTTGTTAAATTCGGTATAGATCCGTAAACGACCAGCTACAAGCAACCAGTTAAAATAAGCCCCAAGGATTAAACCAATGGCGATCCAACCTTCTACTAGGCCAGATACATATACCGCACCTGGCAAGCCCATTAATAACCAGCCGGACATATCAGATGCACCAGCAGACATGGCTGTCACAAAACTTCCGAGTTTACGGCCACCTAAAATATAATCGGATAAGTTGTTTGTATAATAATAGGCAAGGACACCGATTAAAATCATGCCGAAAATATAAATACTAAAAGTAATAAGTGTTGGGTCTAAACCAAACATTAAATACCCCAAAAAAAGTCATGAAAATTTGAGAAAGGTCATATTTTACCTTATTTGGGTCTATTATTCTATTTTCCTTTTCGATAGACTTATACCATTAAAACTAAGGTCGAAAAAATGAATTCTGTTGAATTATTAATGAATGTTACGCCCAATGAAACCCGCGTTGCGTTGGTGGAAACGGGCGTTTTAAAAGAAGTTCATATTGAACGTCAAGCCAAACGTGGCATCGTGGGGAATATTTATAAAGGACGAGTAACCCGTGTTTTGCCAGGGATGCAGTCCGCTTTTGTAGATATCGGTTTAGAAAAAGCAGCATTTTTGCATGCTTCCGATATTGTCTCACATACCGAATGTGTGGATGTGAACGAGCAAAAGCAATTCCGAGCAAAAAGCATTTCTGAACTCGTACGCGAAGGGCAGGATATCGTAGTACAAGTGGTAAAAGATCCTTTGGGCACCAAAGGCGCAAGATTAACCACGGATATTACATTGCCTTCTCGTTATCTTGTCTTTATGCCTGAAAATAGCCATGTTGGTGTCTCACAACGTATTGAAAGTGAAGAAGAGCGCGCAAGACTAAAAGCGTTAGTTGAGCCTTTTTGTGATGAGTTAGGCGGCTTTATTATTCGTACCGCTACCGAAGGCGCAACGGAGGAAGAGTTACGCCAAGATGCGGAATTTTTAAAACGTTTATGGCGTAAAGTGCTTGAGCGTAAAGGCAAATATCCAACCCGTTCTAAAATTTATGGTGAGCCCGCATTGCCACAACGTATTTTGCGTGATTTTATCGGTGCCAATTTAGAGAAAATTCATATTGATTCCAAACTTTGTTTTAACGAGGTTAAAGAATTTACCGATGAATTTATGCCGGAATTAAGTGAAAAATTGATGCTTTATACGGGCAGTCAGCCGATTTTTGATATTTATGGTGTAGAACGTGGTATTCAAAATGCACTTGAAAAACGCGTGAATTTAAAATCGGGCGGCTATCTCATTATTGAGCAAACCGAAGCCATGACGACCATTGATATCAATACGGGTGCATTCGTCGGTCATCGAAATTTAGATGAAACGATTTTTAACACCAATATTGAAGCCACTAAAGCTATTGCCCAGCAACTACAACTGCGTAATTTAGGCGGTATTATCATTATTGATTTTATTGATATGCAAACCGATGAGCATCGTAATCGTGTAATTGAATCCTTGGAAGAAGCGCTATCGAAAGATCGCGTAAAAACGAATGTGAATGGTTTTACTCAACTTGGCTTAGTGGAAATGACCCGTAAACGTACTCGCGAAAGTTTAGAACACGTTTTGTGTGATGAATGTCCAACTTGTCAAGGTCGTGGACGTGTGAAAACCGTCGAAACGGTATGCTATGAAATTATGCGAGAGATCATTCGCGTTAACCACTTATTCTCGAGTGAACAATTTGTGGTTTATGCATCTCCAGCCGTGGCAGATTACTTAATCAAAGAAGAATCGCACGGTTTATTGCCAGAGATCGAAATGTTCATCAGCAAACAGGTTCAAGTCAAAACAGAACAATACTACAACCAAGAACAGTTTGATGTGGTGGTGATGTAGAGTGATTATATGGTTTTAGAATTATGACTCAGCCAAGTGTAGCGATAATAACTTCAACTATTGGACGAGCTGAACTAGAACAAACGATACTAAGTGTTCAAAATCAGTCGTATTCCTGTAAACATTATGTTTTTGTCGATGGTGAGATATTTTGGCATAAAGCGAAAGCAATTTTAGATAAATATCCTAATGTTATCCCAATTTACTTACCAATGAATACAGGTAAGAATTTAATGCTTAATAGTTCTATCAATGCTATTGCACCATTTTTAGTATCTGAAGATATAATTTGCTATTTGGATGATGACAATCGAATTACTAAAAATCATGTAGAGACAATTGTCGATGAATTAAACACTGGAGCAGATTTTGTATATTCATTAAGATCTTTCTATTTATCAGATGGAGCATTTATCTGTCGAGATGATTTTCAATCATTAGGAAATTGGAGACCGAGAGGAAGTGTTCAGTTATCTATTAACTTGGGCGAGCATCAAAAAACATTAGAATATGATCTTGATATATTAGGACATCATATTGATACCAATTGTTACGCATTG
>CAJMPC010000136.1:0-4642 GCA_905215245.1 uncultured bacterium
TTGATACGCTTTTAAGCTACGGAAAGAAAGAATGTTTTTCGCTTGATAAATCACAGCGATAAAACGTTGGAAATCTTTACCATCACAAGCATAGTAAACATCTGAGGCGCTACCAATTGTTTTTAACTCACATACTTTTTTGTTTGCATCAAGATATTTTGTCGTTAATGCAGGAACATGAGAAACATCTTTTAAATAATAAGTTTCGCTCATGATGAATTTACGATTGCTACGATCTACATTCGCCGCTCCACTTAAGAAACGCGGATCTTCTGATTTATCAAAAGCTTTCGTTTGTTTATAGAATTTTTCGCCGTTGAAAGTGACTTCTTGGTTACCTTTTTTGATACGCTCAAACTGTGCATCTAAGCTTTGTGCTTGTGCCGCAGGTAATTCAACTGTTGAGCTAGTTGGTAAGGTTGAAGGTTGTTGTTTGCTACCTTGAATTTGTTCGATTAATTGACAGCCGGACAATAAACTTGCCATTGCCACTGCTGTGATGATTTTTTTCATAAATAATTCCTTAATAAATACGTCTAAATCGTTATCTTTTGTTAGAATAACACGTAATTTTAACCAATAAACTACAGGATTTAAAGCGTGATTTCTCTCGAAAGCGAAGTTTTACAACGCCATCTTCCCCTTTTTAATGGTAAATCAATTCTTCTTGCCGGCGGCATTAATGATGATTTTCCTCAAATATTGAAAAAACATTGTCAATCCGTGCAGATTTGGAGCTGGTATTTTGATTATGCTAAAACCCAAAGTGAGGTCAATTTTGAGGTTGAATTTCAACCGCAAGCGGATTTGATTATTTATTATTGGACGAAGAATAAACAAGAAGTGAATTTTCAGCTGATGCAACTACTCGCCAAAAGTAAAATTGGTCAAGAAGTGTTGATTATTGGTGAAAATCGTTGTGGCGTCCGTTCAGCTGAAAAACTGCTTGAACCTTATGGTGAAATTGGCAAAATTGACTCAGCTCGTCGTTGCGGTTTATATCATTTTTCCTTACAAAAACAACCGCACTTTGATCTTCAATCTTATTGGAAATGCTACCAAAATGATGCATTAGGCGATCTCCGTATTTACAGCTTGCCGGGTGTATTCAGTGCCAATGAACTTGATAGTGGCACATCACTTCTACTTTCTACCTTAATGTCGCCAATTCAAGGCAAAGTGCTAGACGTTGGTTGTGGGGCGGGTGTCATTGGTTCCATGATCAAAAAACATCACCCTAAAGCGGATGTGACCATGACAGATATTCATGCGATGGCAATTCAATCTGCCCGTCAAACACTTGCTGAAAACCAGCTTGAAGGTCAGGTTATCGCAAGTGATGTGTTTTCCCATATTGAGGGAAAATTTGATCTAATTATTTCAAACCCGCCTTTCCACGATGGAATCGATACCGCTTATCGTGCGGTGAAAGAACTTATTCAACAAGCAAAATGGCATTTGACGGCAGGTGGCGAACTTCGTATTGTTGCTAATGCATTTCTGCCCTATCCCGATTTATTAGCGCAACATTTCGGTAAGTTTGAAGTCCTTGCTCAAACCACCAAATTTAAAGTGTATTCCGTGAGAAATTAAGGAGAAAACAATGTTTGTAACCAGTTCAGCCATTAAAAATGGTGCTTTTGAAGACAAATATGGCAAACGCGGCACACAATTTAGCCCAAATGGCATGCCGACCTACTCTATTCCATTTGAAATTCACGATGCCCCTCAAGGCACTAAATCCTTTGCGGTTGTTTTAGAAGATAAAGATGCAATTACGGCAAGTGGTTTTGTGTGGATTCATTGGCTCATTGCAGATCTTGAACGTACGGTTATCCACGAAAATGAAAGCCAAACTGCAACAGATTATGTGCAGGGTGCAAACACTTGGGCGAGTAAATTAGGTCAATTTGATATTGAAGAAGCCTCATTCTATGGTGGTATGGCACCACCAAACTGTTTACATCGTTACGAGCTTATTGTGTATGCACTCGATACCAAACTAAACCTCAAACCAGGATTCCGTTTTAATGATCTGCATTTTGCGATGCAAGGGCATATTTTGGATCAAGCTGTGATAATGGGCACCTATGATGTTTAATCATTTATAGCTCATCCTAAAAATACCATAAAAAATGACCGCACTTCGATAAAGTGCGGTCATTTCTTTTAGGATTTTATAATGTAATTTTATTTGTATCTTTCACTAATTTCGCGTGCGCTTTTTTCTGCTCTTTCATTTTCGCGCTCACTTCTCGACGCTGAGTAGAAAGATCCGCATTACGAATATTATAGTCATCAACACGACTTTCATAGTCATCACGCATATTTTCGATAATCGCACGAACATCTTCAATGCTCATATCATCACGAATATATTGATTTAAGTTATCTAACAATAAGACACGTTTTTGGTTATCACGAATTTTGCGGTTGTTGTCTTCAATGTCACGCTTAAGTTTATTTTTTAAACGATATAAACGCACATACTCTAATACTTCTTGGAAGGATTTATTTACATTTCCCATGATCGACTCTCTCAAAGTTAAAAACAAACTTCAGGTAATGTAGCTTTTTTTTTCGTCTCCGTCAAAAGCTTAAATTTAAATTGATGGATTAGATCAAAAAACTGTTTGATTTAGTTGATTATCCTATTCGGTAGTGGTAAAAATGAAGAATCTATTCAAAATAAAATAAGGAAACACAATGTCAAAAGTCTTTAATTTTAGTGCTGGTCCAGCCATGATTTTCCCTGAGGTACTACACAAAGCACAAGCTGAGCTAACCAACTGGCTTGGTCAGGGTGTATCGGTAATGGAAGTCAGTCACCGTGGCAAATATTTTATGGAATTGATTGCTCAAGCAGAAAAAGATCTACGTGAGGTGTATCACATTCCAGATAACTATCGTGTGTTATTCCTACAAGGTGGGGCTCGCGGTCAATTTGCGGCATTACCGATGAACTTAATTGGTGAGAAAGGCAAAGCGCTTTACTTAAATAGCGGCCACTGGTCTGCAACTGCAGCGAAAGAAGCACGTAACTTTGCTGAAATTGATGAAATTACCATAGTGGAAAATGGTGATCACACACGCATTACTAATCTTGATTTCAGTGACATTGCGGAACAATACGATTACGTTCACTATTGCCCAAATGAAACTATCAGTGGTGTTGAAATTTTTGATGTACCGAATGTGGGCAATGCGGTACTTGTAGCAGATATGTCATCTAACGTTCTCTCTCGCGAAATTGATATTAGTAAATTCGGTGTTATTTATGCGGGTGCACAAAAAAACCTTGGCCCAGCAGGGATTACACTCGTCATTATTCGCGATGATTTAATTGGTCATGCTCGCCAAGCGACACCATCAATTTGGAATTACGCCACACAACGTGATGCCGACTCCATGATCAATACCCCACCAACATTTGCTTGGTATCTCTGTTCATTAGTCTTTAAACACATTCAAGCAATCGGCGGCTTAAAAGAAATTGCAAAACGTAACGCAGTGAAAGCACAAACCCTTTATGACTACATTGATAGCAGTAAACTCTATCGTAACGTAGTGGCTAAAGAAAACCGTTCAACCATGAATGTCACATTTGTGACAGGCAATCCTGAACTTGATGCTAAATTTGTTGCAGAATCTACAGCTGCCGGTCTTCAAGCCTTAAAAGGCCACAAAGTGCTAGGTGGCATGCGTGCCTCTATCTATAATGCGATGCCATTAGAGGGTGTACAAGCGCTCATTGAATTCATGAAAAAATTTGAAGCTGAAAATAGCTAATTATCTGATTAACTAAACTCAACGTGCGGGCTGAAAGGCCCGCTCGTTTTTATAAGGAAAGCATATGCAATACATCAACGTCGCCAATCAAGGCGTAAAGTCTCTTTCGCCTTATCAAGCGGGGAAACCAATCGAAGAACTCGAACGCGAATTAGGCATTACTAATATCGTTAAACTTGCCTCAAATGAAAACCCTTTCGGTTTTCCTGAAAGTGCGAAAAAAGCCATTCAAGCCCAACTTGATCATTTAACTTGTTATCCTGATGCGAATGGTTTTGAACTTAAAGCGGCTATTGCAAAAAAATTTGGTGTGCAACCAAACCAAATCACCCTTGGCAATGGTTCTAACGATTTATTAGAGCTCTTTGCTCATACCTTTGCGGGTGAGCATGATGAAGTGATTTATTCACAATATGCTTTTATTGTTTACCCTTTAGTGACCAAAGCCATTAACGCCGTCGCAAAAGAAATCCCCGCTAAAGATTGGGGACATGATTTAAACGGATTTTTGACCGCACTTTCAGATAAAACCAAGCTGATTTTTATTGCCAACCCAAACAATCCAACGGGGAATTTCTTAACGGAAGCAGAATTGGATGCCTTCTTAGCCAAAGTGCCTGAAAATGTGATTGTGGTATTAGATGAAGCTTATACTGAATTTACCCATCCTAGTGAACGGGTTAATTCTTTTGCGTTACTGGAAAAATACCCAAACCTTATCGTTTCACGCTCTCTATCAAAAGCTTATGGGCTTGCGGGTTTACGCATTGGCTACGCGGTCTCTAATCCTGAAATTGCAGATTTATTAAATCGTGTTCGTCAGCCATTTAACTGTAATAGTCTTGCTTTAACT
>CAJMPC010000137.1:0-4549 GCA_905215245.1 uncultured bacterium
TAATTTTTTGAAAAACGTTAATTAAATTATAAATAGAATGTAAAACATTCATAAAACTCGTTGGTCTAAGATGCCCCATCTATATGTTCATCTTTTGACTGCAGAATTCGTTGGTAAATTTCCTCTCGGTGAACGGATACTTCTTTAGGCGCTTGCACACCGAGTTTGACTTGGTTTCCACGTACACTCAAAACCGTGATAGAAATATCGTCCCCAATAAGAACACTTTCGCCAACTTTTCGAGTTAAGATTAACATCTTTTATCTCCTTAGTTTGCATTTATTAGATATCCCTATCAATCAAGTAAAGATCGGCATCCCACCGACCTGCTTGTACTACAGATTATTGCTTAACCAGTTTTGTGCGACAGTTAATGCTAGATTCACATTTTCTGGTTGGGAGCCTCCTGCCATTGCCATATCAGGGCGACCACCGCCTTTCCCACCAACTTGCTGAGCCATTAAATTCACTAGCTCACCAGCCTTCACTTTAGTAGTTAAATCGCTTGTTACGCCAACGACGAGGTTGACTTTATCATCTAAAATAGATGCAAATACAATTACGCCTGAACCAAGTTGATTTTTTAAATCATCAACCATCACACGTAACGATTTAGTTTCAATTCCGTCTAGTTGATGTACGATTACAGAAACATCATTAATTTTAACCGCACTTTTCACTAAATCGGATCCCGCTTGCATTGCGGCTTTTTCTTTTAATCCTTGTAATTCTTTTTCTGCTTTCTTCGCTTTATCTTGAAGTTGCTGAATTTTCTCAACAAGGGTATTAACGTCAGATTTAAATAAATCTGCACTTTGAGTAAGAATGCGTTGTTGATTATGTAACCAATTAATTGCATTTTCACCCGTTACCGCTTCAATACGACGAACACCTGCTGCAACTGCAGTTTCCGCCACAATTTTAAATAAACCGATATCACCGGTACGTTTAGCATGAATGCCACCACAAAGTTCAACGGAGAAATCACCCATTGTTAAAACACGTACCACATCAGCATATTTTTCACCGAATAACGCCATTGCACCTTTTGCTTTTGCCGCTTCGATATCCATTACGTCCGTTTGAACCACATAATTCTCACGTACTTTTTGGTTTACCAACGTTTCAATTTCGTTAAGCTGTGCTTTGGTAATCGCTTCCGGATGAGCAAAGTCAAAACGTAATGCGGTATCAGATACTAATGATCCTTTTTGCACTACATGGTGACCTAAAACTTGACGCAACGCGGCATGTAATAAGTGTGTTGCAGAATGGTTAAGTGACGTTTGATGACGTCTTGCTGCATCCACAACCGCATTGACTGTTTGTCCGACTTTTAAACTGCCCTGTTCTAACTCACCAATATGACCAAATACTTGACCATATTTTTGAGTATCTTTTACATTAAACTGAATACCTTGAGAGGTTAAATAACCGCTGTCACCAATTTGACCACCTGATTCGGCATAGAATGGGGTGTTTTCTAAAATCACCACGGCACTTTGACCTGCAGTAATACTCTCTACTGATTTTCCATCATGGAAAAGTGCGGTCACTTTGGCTAAAGATTCTGATTCAGTATAACCTTCAAATTTCGTTTCACCTTCTACACGAATAACATTGTTGTAATCCATGCCGAATTGGCTTGCAGATTGTGCGCGTAAGCGTTGCGCTTCCATTTCACGCTCAAAACCTGCTTCATCAATTGCAATATCACGCTCACGACATACGTCAGCGGTTAAATCAAGTGGGAAGCCATAAGTATCATAAAGTTTAAAGGCGACTTCACCTGACAACACGCCATCTTTCACTTGAGCTAGCGCATCATCTAATAAGCTTAATCCGCGCTCTAATGTACGAGCAAATTGTTCTTCTTCTAAACGAAGTAATTTTTCGACATTGGCTTGTTTTTCTTTAACTTCTTTTCCTGCTTCCGCCATGACTTCAATTAAAGTCGGCACAAGTTTATAGAAGAACGCTTCTTTTGCTCCTAACAAGTGACCATGACGTACTGCACGACGAATAATACGACGCAATACATAACCGCGACCTTCATTTGATGGAATTACGCCATCTGCAATCAAATATGCACAAGAACGAATATGGTCTGCAATTACGCGTAATGATTTATTAGTTAAATCTGTTGTTCCTACGATTTCTGCGGTTTTTGCAATTAATTTTTGGAAAATATCGATCTCATAGTTAGAGTTTACGTGCTGTAATACGGCAGAAATACGCTCTAAACCCATCCCCGTATCAACCGATGGACGTGGTAATTTTTCCATTGTACCGTCTGCTAGACGGTTAAACTGCATGAATACCACGTTCCAAATTTCGATATAGCGGTCACCATCTTCTTCTGGTGAGCCTGGAGGGCCACCCCAAATGTGATCACCGTGATCGTAGAAAATTTCAGTACATGGACCGCAAGGACCGGTATCACCCATTGCCCAGAAGTTATCTGATGCATAAGGCGCACCTTTGTTATCACCGATACGAATAATACGCTCTGCTGGCACACCAACTTCTTTATGCCAAATATCATAAGCTTCATTATCAGTTTCATACACGGTTACCCATAATTTTTCTTTTGGTAACCCGAGCCATTGTGGAGAAGTCAAATACTCCCACGCAAAATTAATCGCATCATGTTTGAAATAGTCACCAAAGCTGAAGTTGCCGAGCATTTCAAAGAAAGTATGGTGACGCGCCGTATAACCGACGTTTTCTAAGTCATTATGCTTACCACCTGCGCGCACACAACGTTGTGCAGTTGTCGCACGTGAGTAAGGACGTTTATCCATACCAAGGAACACGTCTTTAAATTGGTTCATCCCGGCATTGGTAAAAAGCAATGTCGGATCGTTTTCAGGCACAAGTGAACTACTTGCGACGACCTGATGCCCCTTGCTATGGAAAAAATCAAGGAATGACTGTCTAATTTCTGCTGTTGTTTTCATTGATAAAACCTTGTGTCTCTATCTCGATCACGATTTATAAAATAAGCTCACTATTCTTGCATATTTTGACCTAGAGAAAAAGGCTTTTTCACTGATCTTAAAAAAGAAAACCGCACTCTACTGCATTAATTGAGAAGTGCGGTTAAAATTTACGTTATTTTAATAGGGCTAAAAATAATTTTTGATCACTATTCGTCGCGAAGTGGCACAACCAACATATCAATTTTAATGGTATTCATCACTTGACGTGTTGAAGACATCAATTTACTCCAGAAATCTTGGTGATGACCTGTCACTAGTAGATCTACATCATACTGATCAATAGCGTCTGTCAAAACTTGACCTAAATCACCGCTACCGCTCAATTTTTCTTTTATTGGATAACCAGCATGTTCCGCTAAATTAATTAGCGCTTTTTGGGTTTCGCTCGAGATTCTATCTTGCATTGATGACATATTGACATCAATTAAACCAGTATAGAGATCCGAGAAGTTTACATCTACATGAATAATGGAAAGTTGCGCATCATTACGTTTTGCAATTCCCACGGCTTTTTTGAGTAGAAATTCACTTTCGTCAGAAAGATCTACCGCAACTAAAACGTGTTTGTACATAATCGACTCCTTACTGATTTGATTGGTCTTTTTTATCTAACAGTATATTAGCAGCTTAACTGCACAAAAAACTTGCACTAGATCACAATTTTGAGAATTCTTCTCAATTTTTCATTAAATTTTCAATGTCATCGATTTCTTTTGGTGCTGCCGCAGTCAGATTTTTATTACCATATTCAGTCATTAGCAAGTTATCCTCAATACGCACACCAATGCCTTTATATTGAGCTGGCACATCCGCCTCTTCTGAAATATAAATACCTGGCTCAACAGTGATGATCATCCCCACTTCAAGCGTGCGGCTACGATCATCATCATAGCGGCCAACATCGTGCACATCCAAGCCAAGCCAATGGCCTAAACCATGCATATAAAATTGACGATAAGCTTTTTCTTCAATCAGCTTATCTACATCCCCTTTCAGAATGCCTAAATCCACCAAGCCTTGAGTTTTAATACGAATCACTTCATCATTCGCCAGTTTAATTGAATTACCTGGCACTAATAACTCAATCGCACGTTTTTGTGCTTTTAACACTAATTCATAAATCTCACGTTGTGGCTGGGTAAATTTACCATTTACAGGGAACGTACGTGTGATATCGCCTGCATACATAGCAAATTCACAACCTGCATCAATCAACACAAGATCGCCATCTTTCAAAGGCTGATCATTTTCAGTGTAGTGCAAAATACAGGCATTATCACCACCAGCAACAATGGAGTTATAAGATGGAAATCTTGCTCCATGACGATTAAATTCATGCAGAATTTCGCTTTCTATTTCATATTCAAAACGATTTGGGCGAGTCACTTGCATCGCTTTAATATGTCCGAACGCAGTAATCTGTCCCGCTTGCTGCATTAAGCGAATTTCGTTTGGAGATTTGATTAAGCGCATTTCACTTAACATCGGCTGCCAATCAAAAACTGCGTAAAATTTCACCGCACTTTCGGCTAATAATTTATCACCCC
>CAJMPC010000138.1:0-4474 GCA_905215245.1 uncultured bacterium
CGTAAAGATCAACTTACCTTTCGGACAATAATCTGAAAAGATCTGCAGTTGTTCTGGCAAATGCGTCACACTTGATAGCTTTACGATTCCTACGCCTTGTGATTTCAATACAGCTTCACGTAAACACCAACAGCGATAAAAGGCCAGGTCTGCATCAGGCTGATTAGCAAACCATTCTTGTTCTGCTTGTGGCGCAAAATGAGCCATGAGCGCAGAAAAATTCCGTTTTTTGGGATATTCAATATCAATACCGACCGCACTTTTTTCTGATTCATTAATATGCAGCAATACAGCAACCCAATCACCAGAGTGACTAATATTAAAGTCAATATTCTCGACAGGAAATTGTGGTCTACCACTTTGAGTACGATAAATTCGCCCTAAAAGTGCGGTTGATTTTTCCGCTGTTTTTAGCAACTGCCAAAGTAAAAAATGCGCCAATCGACGGCATTGATGTCGTTGCGTTATCCGAGAATTCCCCTTTGGTTCTATACGCAAATTTTCAGAGACTAACTCCGTAGGGATTTCATCAAAGAGAAAAGGTTGTTGAATATTGGCGTAGGCAATAAAAGTTGTCATAAAAATAATGAATAAACATATCAGTTTGATTGCATTATAAAAGGAAATCTGCCGCACGCCAATGTACCCCAAAAACAAAGGGCGTTATCCCGCCCTTTTGAGTAACAAAATAAAAGTGCGGTCAAAATCAACCGCACTTTTTTATTATTTCAACAAATATGCACGTAATTGTGCAAAATCGTCATCCATTTCATCAGAAAGTAATGGCAATTTATTGTGTTTATCCAACGCTTCTGGCAATGGAAGATCGAGCGAAAGAATACGCTCTACAGACTCTTTAAATTTCGCAGGATGTGCTGTACATAAGAAAATACCGGTTTCATCCGCTTTAAGTTGGTCTTTCAATACTTGATAGGCGATCGCTCCGTGTGGCTCACATAAATAACCTTTTGCATACATCGCTTTTAAGGTTTCTTCTGTTTCGCCATCACTTAACATGCCTGAACCTAAATCACTTAAATTCCAGCCATTACGCTTAAATAACTCTTCGACACGTGGCCAGTTGTTCGGACGACTAACATCCATCGCATTAGAAAGCGTCGCTACAGTCGCTTTAGGTGCCCAGTTACCTGATTCTAAATAACGTGGCACAGTATCATTCTCATTGGTTGAAGCAATAAAGCGTTTAATTGGTAAACCTAATGTTTTTGCAATTAATCCCGCAGTTAAGTTACCGAAGTTACCACTTGGTACGGAAACCACGACATTATCACGTTTTTCTTTTGGTAACTGCGCGACCGCTTCAAAGTAATAACAAACTTGTGCTAATAAACGGCTAATATTGATGGAGTTTGCTGAGTTTAAACCAATTGCTTGACGTAGTTCGGCATCATCAAACGCTTGTTTGACTAACGCTTGGCACGCATCGAAATCGCCATTAATCGCAACAGTGCGGATATTCCCACCTAAAGTACAGAATAGTTTTTCTTGTAATGGGCTGATTTTGCCTTTCGGATATAAAATCACCACATTGATATTTTCCAACCCGTAAAATGCGTGGGCAACGGCTGCGCCAGTATCACCCGAAGTGGCTGTTAAAATGGTGATTTTACCATCACCACGCACTGCAGCGAGCGCCTGCGCCATAAAACGACCACCAAAGTCTTTAAATGCTAACGTTGGACCATGAAATAATTCAAACGCATAAATATTATCTTCCACTTTTTCTAATGGTGCCGTAAAGGTGAACGCATTTTTCACCATCGCATCCAAAGTGGCTTTCGGCAATTCTTCACCGATTAAGGCGCCAAGAATTTTTTGGCTACGTTCAACCAATGGTAAAGCTAATAATTCATCAATATTGGTTAAAGCGGGGATCGTTTCTGGAAAGAACAAACCTTGATCTTTGCCAAGTCCTTGACGTACTGCTTGCGCAAAATTCACTTGTTCTTCAGGGTGTTTGATGTTGTACAAATTCATTGTATATCCGTTAATTATAGAGTTTTAATAAAATGTTATTCCCCCTCTTATAAAAGAGGAGATAAAAGTGATTCATTATTTAACCTAGCTCTCTCGCGCCATCATTATCGACTTTACAAACATGCACAAAACCTTCATTGTTTTGTAAATAATGATTTTCTAAATAAGTCGCCAGTTTTGTTGCGGTTTGTAAATCAGGTGCGATGGCGAAAATCGTTGGGCCAGAGCCTGAAATACCCGTCACTAACGCACCTAAATCACGAGTGGCTTGTTTCACTTCCGCGAAATTTGGTAATAAAGCCTCACGATAAGGTTCTGCAATTACATCTTTCATCATCATTGCGGCAAGGTTTTCTTGATGCGTGTGACATGCATGCACAAAGCCACCTAAATGACGTCCATGAGAAATCACATCTTGGCGAGTGTAGCTTTTCGGTAAAATTGCACGTGCTTCAGCAGTTGAAACCTCAATGCCTGGGTAAGCTAAGACCCAATACCAATTATCAAAAAATGGCAGTTTTTGGCAAATGTTACCGAGAGATTGTACCATGAATTGCACTCCGCCTAAGTAACAAGGTGCCACATTATCATAATGGATAGAACCTGAAATACGACCTTCTAGCTCGCCCATCATTTCTAACAATTCCATTTTTGAGAATGGTTCATCATGGAATTTATTTAATGCCACTAATGCAGCCACGATAGAGCACGCACTTGAACCCAATCCCGAACCAATCGGCATATTTTTCTCAAGGGTCAAACGCAATGGTTTGACTCTCACATTGCGTAATTTTAATTGCTCACTAAACAGTACATAGGCCTGATACACGATATTTTTTTGCGGCTCTTTTGGCAATTTACGCACAAAATAGCCTGCACTTTCGAGTTCAAAACCACTTGGAATAGACTCAATCTGTACAACATCACCTAATAATGAACCATCAATCGGTGAAATGGCTGCGCCTAATGTGTCAAATCCTACACTAATATTTGCACTCGATGCGGGAGCATAAATTCTTAACATATTATGTCCTTTTTAGTGATGTAATGTTCTTAAAATATCTGCAAAGATGCCTGCTGCCGTCACGGCGTTACCTGCACCATAACCACGTAATAACAACGGAATTGGTTGATAATAACGCGTGTAGAATGCAAGGGCATTTTCACCGTCTTTCACCTTATACAATGGGTTATTTTGATCCACGGCAATGATTGACACTTTACAGTGGCCATCTTTAATTTGGCCTACGTAGCGCAATACTTTCCCTTCCGCTTTCGCGGCTTCAACGCGTGCTTTAAATTCCGCATCTAATTGTGGCAACATCGCCATAAATTCATCGGCTGATTTGCCTTCAGAGAAGCCTTTCGGTAACACGCCTTCCACTTCCACATCGGAAAGCTCAAGTTCTAGCCCCGCTTCACGCGCTAAAATCAGTAATTTACGCGCCACATCTTGACCCGATAAATCATCTCGAGGATCTGGTTCTGTAAAGCCTTTTTCACGTGCAAGTGCGGTCACTTCTGAAAGAGAAAGTCCTTCTTCTAATTTACCGAAGATGAAAGAAAGCGAGCCCGATAAAATACCCTCAAAATACTCAAGTTCATCTCCCGCTGCCAATAAATTCTGTAAGTTTTCGATAACAGGTAAACCTGCGCCTACGTTGGTTTCATACAAGAATTTATGTTGGCTCGCTTGGGCATTGCGACGTAATTCGTGGTAATAGGCTAATTCACGGGTATTCGCTTTTTTATTTGGGGTTACCACATGGAAGCCTTCTTTTAACGCGCGCGCATAAAGTCCTGCGACTGATTCCGCCGTTGTACAATCTACAAAGACAGGGTTCACCACGTGATGTAATTTAATGAAAGATAACAACACATCAAAATCAGAAGGTTGGGTTGCATTTTCAAGGTCTGCTTTCCAATTATCTAAATTCAATCCGTTTTCATCCAAAAGCATTTTTGTTGAATTCGCTAAGGCACAAACACGGATTTCAATATCCTTCTTTGCAAGGTACTCTTTTTGTTGTTTGATTTGTTCAATTAACTCACCACCAACGCCACCAACGCCGACTAGAAACATATCGACAACTTTCTTATTATTAAAAAGGGCTTGGTGAGTCGCTTTCACAGCTTCAATCGCTTTATTTTGCGCCACTACCGCTGAAATTGAACGCTCTGAAGAACCTTGTGCAATTGCTACTAAGCTAATATTCGCTTGAGCCAATGCAGAGAAGAAACGAGCTGCGATACCTTTAGCTTGTTTCATGCCATCGCCCACAACAGAGATAATAGAAAGATCTTTTGCGACTTCAATTGGTTCTAAGTCATGGGCTTTTAATTCTGCAGCAAATTCTTGTTCTAAAATCGCTTTCGCTGCATCTGCTGATTTTACTGGCACACAGAAACTAATACTATATTCAGAAGAAGATTGAGTGATTAAAATAACTGAAATACCGGCTTTTGACATAAGATC
>CAJMPC010000139.1:0-4473 GCA_905215245.1 uncultured bacterium
ATGCGCCGATGGTAGTGTGGGGCTTCCCCATGTGAGAGTAGGACACCGCCAGGTACTGAATGTGAACCCCGAGCTGAATGGCTTGGGGTTTTTGTTTATGGATTTTTATTAAAAATTATATAGAATGATCTCAATTTTTATTTCTCAATATAAACCATGAAAAACTTTAGATATTTTGCGCAACGTTATGTTGATTGGGTTATTCGATTAGGTCGAGTTCGTTTCTCTTTACTTGGTATCGCTATTCTTGCGATTTTAGCTATCTGTATACAAATCTTATTAAGCACGCTCCTTAGTGATGGTATTCACTGGAGTGACATAGCTCGGTCGATCACTTTTGGTTTATTTACTGCGCCTTTTGTTATTTATTTTTTTACACTACTTGTTGAACGACTAGAACGTTCCCGTTTAGAACTCTCTAAAACGCTTGCTCGATTAGAAAAAAATAGTCGTGATAAAAGTACCTTACTTGCAACGATTAGCCATGAATTACGTACGCCTTTAAATGGAATCATTGGTCTAAGCCGAATTCTATTAGATGATAAATTAACAGAACAACAACAAAATTACCTCAATACAATTAATCTAAGTGCGGTCAGTTTAGGTCATATTTTTAGTGATATTATTGATTTAGATAAGATCGACTCTAAACGTATTGAATTAAATATTCAGCCTTGCGATTTCCATTCACTACTTAATGATTTCTATAATTTTGGCACCTTGATGGCAGAACAAAAGGGGCTAAAATTCTCTTTAAAGCTGGATGATAATTTACCTAATTGGCTTTATCTCGATCGTGCTCGCCTTAGCCAAATTCTTTGGAATTTAATTAGTAATGCCGTCAAATTCACAGACAAAGGTGACGTTATTTTAAGGGTGCAGAAAATGCAAGATAATCAGTATCAATTTAGTGTTACTGATACGGGGGCAGGAATTGCACCTTGCGAATTAGATAAGATTTTTACCATGTATTATCAGGTTAAAGATAATATTCATCGTTCAGCAGGAAGTGGCATCGGTCTTGCGATTTCTAAGAATCTTGCGCAGTTAATGCAAGGGGATTTAACCGTTGAAAGTGAGTTGGATAAAGGTTCTACTTTTTATTTAACGATTATTGCGGATAAAGCTCAAGCTAATGATATGAATGCTGAAACAGCCATGCAGCATCTTTCTATTTTATTAGTTGAAGACGTTGAATTGAATGTGGTTGTGGCCAAAAGTATTCTTGAAAAACAAGGTCATTATGTTGATGTTGCCATGAATGGTGAACAGGCGATCCGATTATTTGAGAAAAATACTTATGATATTGTTTTTCTTGATATTAAGTTACCAGATATGTCAGGTTTTGATATCGCATACTATTTGCGTAAAAACTACGAAGAAGGGATTTACGATTTTCTTCCACCTTTAATTGCCTTTACGGCAAATGTAATGCACAGCGAAGAGGAATATCAAAATCAAGGTATGGATGGTGTGTTACGTAAACCTCTTTCTTTGACGGAATTACGTCAGTGTTTTAAAACCTTTTTAGGTGATGATATCGAGACTACCTCTGATGAAGAAGAGCTCCCTCAAGTTCAAGAAGGTATTAATATTTCACTTATTGAGTTAATTGGAAAATCACAAGCTAAAGCTAATGTAGAGTTATTCAAACAGTGGATGCCAATTTATTTAGATGAATTAGAAACAGCGTATGACGATTATCTTGCAAACTCAGATATGCAACAAACGGTGTCAGATGTCGCACATAAAATTAAAGGTGCAGCCGCGTCGGTAGGACTTGTTAATGTTCAAAATATCGCAAAACAGGCTCAAGATACCTTATTACCAAATTGGGCATCCGATATTGCTTTATGGATAAAGCAACTCAGTAATGAATGGCCTAAAAATTTAGCTGAATTAGAAGCGTATTTAGAAAAGTAATTCATGACACGTTATTTTCAAATTTTGGTCAGTGAGAATATGCCGTCTAATTTGCCGGCAAATACCTTGATCATTAATGAGTTTTCTAAAATTCAAAATCTTCTTGGACAAGAGTTTGAGACGATCTTGTTTGATGCGCGGAAAGGTATCCATTTAGAGGCGCTCGCCATTGCGGCAGGCACATTGAAAATGAATGGCGCCTTAATTGTCTTGCTATTAAATTGGGATGAGCTTCATTCTCAAATAGATGAGGATAGTCTTCGTTGGTCTGGTTCGCTTGAGGCAATTGCTACGCCAAGATTTATGACATATTTTAAGTATTGTATTCATAAATATGATTTTCCCGTCCTTTATCATCAAAATGATTTAAAGTTTGACCGCACTTTTCAGCAGTTATTTGTAAACCACAATGCGACCTTAGATCAGCAGAAAACCATTGAGCAAATCTTACAAAAAGAATCTGAACTCTACTTTCTTACGGCTAAACGAGGAAGAGGGAAATCAGCTCTAGCAGGCTTATTAGCGAATCAATTGAATACTAAAATTTACCTCACAGCTCCAAATAAAAGTGCGGTCAATATTTTGGCTGAATTTTCACAAAAAGAAATTATCTTTATTGCACCAGATGCGCTTTTCCTTGCTTTGCAAAATGATCCTTCTTTTTCTGAAAATGCTTGGCTTTTTGTTGATGAGGCGGCAATGCTGCCGATTGCTCAACTTACTGCTTTTTCCCACCATTTTAAGCATATTTTATTTACGACAACTATCCATAGTTATGAGGGAACGGGGCGAGGCTTTGAGCTTAAATTTAAGCAAAAAATTAACCGCACTTTTTCTAACTTTGAGCTTATTGAACCACTACGTTGGTCTAAAGATGATGTTTTAGAGGCGTTTATTGATGAGCTTTTATTATTGAATGTAGAGGATGACTTTAAACAAACGCCATACGACAAAAGCAAAATATGCCAAATCACTGAACGCTCACAAGAGGAAATACTTTCTTCATTGCCCCAATTCTATGGCTTGATGACATTAGCCCATTATCGTACATCACCATTAGATCTACGGCGATTGTTTGATGCTAATTCACAGCGTTTTTTTACCGCTGAAAATGAACAAGATTTATTAGGTGCAGTTTGGGCATTAAAAGAAGGCGGGATTGAAGATTCAGCCCTCATTGAAGCGATTCAACAAGGTAGTAGACGCCCGAAAGGCAATCTCGTCCCGCAAGCACTTTGTTTTCATGCTCAACAACAAAAGGCTTGTGAATTGCATTCTTTACGTATTTCGAGAATTGCGGTTCAGCCTATGTGGCAGCAGCATGGTATAGGTACACAACTCATTGAATATATTAAACAAAATACCAATTTGGATTATTTGTCAGTGAGTTTTGGTTATACCAAAGAACTGGCTCAATTTTGGCAGAAATGTGGTTTTTCTCTTGTTCATTTAGGTGAGCATTTGGAGGCAAGTAGTGGCTGTTATTCAGCTATCGCTCTAAAAGGGCTTTCTGCAGAAGGGATTGAATTAGAAAAAGAAGCAACACAATCTTTTCAACGGAATATGCCTTTGTCTTTCCATCCCCTCGCTCAGGAATTTAATACCACACCAGTTGATTGGGAATTGATTGACGAAGATTGGCTAAGCTTGAAAAATTTTGCTTATTTTCACCGCACTTTAGCTTCCGCTTTGCCGGCAATTCGTCGATTTTTAATGAATTTAGATGAAAAAGATTGCCCTTTAATGAGAGATTATTTCATCACAAAACAGATACCCTATAACAAGAAAAATGGGTTAAAATTATTACGTTCGGAAATTGCACAAAAATTAAAAAAGGAGGCAAGATGAGCGAACAAGAAAAAAAAGGTTGGTTCCGTAAAGCGGTAGATGAATATAATAAATTTTGCAGTGAGCTTGGTTTAGATAAAGGTAGCTGTCGAGGTTGTATGCCACGCATTGAATTTGATGATGATGGTAAGGTAAAAAAAGAGAAACCACTAGAACCACTCAAAAAATAAAAGAAAACAGGGTTAAGATAACCCTGTTTTTTTATACAGACAAATATTGAAAAGTAGAGGGAATTTGCTAAACTAATCAGCTATTCACGCAAAAATGAGATAAAAATTGACCGAACTTATGAAAACAACCTATTTTAATTTTGATATTCCGACTCAGCCCAATGATCATAAAATTCTTGGCAATGTATTGGCAAGTGCAGATGCACTTGCTGTTAGTGAAATTGCGGAGCAATACGATGGATTGACTGTGGTTGTGACACCGGATACCAAAAGTGCGGTTCGTTTATCACAAGTTTTACCGGATTTAACTTCTCAGCCCGTTCAGTTTTTTCCTGATTGGGAAACGTTGCCTTATGATTCTTTTTCTCCTCATCAAGAAATTATTTCTTCACGTTTAAGTGCACTATTTCATTTGCAAAATACTAAAAAAGGTATCTTTGTTTTACCGATTAGCACATTAATGCAACGTGTGTGCCCGCCGAAATATCTACAGCACAATGTCCTTCTGATTAAAAAAGGTGACCGTCTTGTC
>CAJMPC010000140.1:0-4456 GCA_905215245.1 uncultured bacterium
ACTTTTTATATTTAAAGGAGAAAATTATTTTTTACCTAATTGCGGTAACACTGAATCTTTACCCGCAGTTAATAAACCAACTTGAGAGTAGATACTTAATTTTCCGCGCGTATCCGCTACGTCTAAGTTACGCATGGTTAATTGACCAATACGATCGATTGGATCAAATGGTGCATTTTCCACTTTTTCCATACTTAAACGTTCAGCCGCATAAGTTAAGTTTGGTGATTCAGTATTTAAGATTGAGTAGTCATTACCACGACGAAGTTCTAATGTCACTTCACCAGTCACCGCACGAGCGACCCAACGTTGTGCGGTTTCACGTAACATTAACGCTTGTGGATCAAACCAACGACCTTGGTATAACAAACGGCCTAAACGTAAACCATTGATACGATACTGTTCGATAGTATCTTCATTATGAATACCAGTGACTAAACGTTCATAAGCGATATGGAATAATGCCATTCCCGGTGCTTCATAAATACCACGTGATTTAGCTTCGATAATACGGTTTTCAATTTGGTCTGACATGCCTAAACCATGACGACCACCAATGCGATTTGCTTCTAGGAAAAGATCCACCACGTTATCAAATGTTTTACCATTTAAGGCAACCGGCACACCTTCTTCAAAACGAACCGTCACTACTTCTGGTTTCACTTGAACACTTTCATCCCAGAATGCCACGCCCATAATTGGTTTCACAATTTTAATGCCTGTGCTTAACTCTTCTAAGTCTTTCGCCTCATGTGTCGCACCTAACATATTAGAGTCAGTTGAATACGCTTTTTCTACTGACATTTTGTAGTCAAAACCATTTTCGATTAGGAATTGTGACATTTCAAAACGACCGCCCAACTCATCGATGAATTGTTGATCTAGCCATGGTTTGTAAATTTTTAAATTTGGGTTGGTTAATAAGCCATAACGGTAAAAACGCTCAATATCATTACCTTTGAAAGTTGAGCCATCACCCCAGATATTGACATCATCTTCTTTCATTGTTGCAACAAGCATCGTTCCCGTTACTGCACGACCAAGTGGTGTGGTGTTGAAATAGGTTGCACCGCCAGTTGTAATATGGAATGCACCACATTGAACAGCTACAATCCCTTCATGGGCTAACTGCGCACGACAATCAATTAGACGTGCATTTTCCGCACCATATTCCATCGCTTTTTTAGGAATTGCATTGTAATCATCTTCATCTGGTTGACCTAAGTTTGCTGTATAAGCATAAGGTACTGCACCTTTTTGACGCATCCAAAGTAATGCCGCACTGGTATCTAGCCCGCCAGAAAAGGCAATGCCTACTTTTTGGCCTTTAGGTAAATGTTGCAGAATCGTATTTGACATATTTTATTTCCTTTATTGTGGTTATGGTGAATGAATCTTTAAAAAGTGCGGTCAAAAATCACTGCGCTTTTCTAACATATCATCGGGATTTGGATAACGATAGGTAAAGCCTAAATCTCGACAAATTTTATCTGCCATTATGATTCGTCTCGGATCCGAATCACTACATTCGAATTGCGGTATGGATAAATCATAAAATACCGCTGCTTTTGTGTAATATTCTGCTCGCGTAGGATGAAGTGGGGCGCAAAGATGGTAAGTACGCAATCCATTTGGATTCATGAGTAAGGCAGTAATAGCTTGAATGCAATCCTCAAGATGCACCAAATTAACAGGCGAATTGCCCTGTTTTAAATTATGTTTTCCTGCTAAAAATTTAACAGGATGGCGTTGTTTACCAATTAATCCTGCAAGTCGAAGAATATCGCAATGAGATATTTCCGATTGGAACAAGCACTGCTCGGCTTGTATCAGTGTTTTACCCATTTCTGTTTCAGCTGAAAGTTGAGAACTTTCATCAAATTGCTCCGAAATATCAGGAAAAACAGAAGTTGAACTGGTAAAAATCAAGTGCTGTACACCTTGTTTCTTTGCTTGATTGGCTAAAAAAGCAAGATATTCACAATACTGTTGAGAAGAAAAACCGCTAGGTGGCAAGGTGATTATAAGAGCATCCACATCGAAAAGAGGTTGAATATTATCTGGTAAACCATTCATTTTTTCTGAAAGAGAAAAAGGATAAGTTTCAATCCCTATTCGGCACAATTTTTGAGCGTCCTCATTAGATTGTTTTGAGCCTTTTACACACCAACCAAGCTCTTTTAAATGCAGCGCCAGCGGTAAGCCTAACCAACCTAAACCAACTATCGCAACAGATTTCATACTCTTTTATTCACAATATTTTATCCATAAAAATCCCTGCCATTCTAAAGCATGGCAGGGAGTTTGTTAATGTTATTTTGTTAATAAATCCAACGCCTCTTGATATTTAGCAACTGTTTTTTCAATCACTTCTTTTGGTACTTTCGGTGCTGGTGGTTGTTTATTCCAACCACTTTGTTCTAACCAATCTCGTACAAATTGCTTATCAAATGAGGGCGGATTTGTTCCTTCTTTATAAGTATCAACTGACCAAAAACGGCTAGAATCCGGTGTTAATACTTCATCCATTAAAGTGACTGTGCCATTTTCATCTAAACCAAATTCAAATTTAGTATCACAAATAATAATACCTTTAGTCAGCGCATATTTTGCTGCCTCAGTATAAAGTGCAATCGCTTTTTCTCTCACTTGTGCCGCTAACTCTGCACCAATTGCTTTTTCACATTGTTCATAGCTGATATTGATATCGTGATTACCCACTTCTTCTTTACTTGATGGCGTAAAAATTGGTTCTGGTAATTTACTTGCTTCAACTAATCCTTCTGGTAATTTCAAGCCACAGATGGTGCCCGTTTGTTTATAATCTTTTAGTCCACTACCTGTTAAATAACCACGTACGATAGACTCAATTTTAATTGGATTCAAACGTTTGCAAACCACTGCACGATCTTTTACTAAATCAGCTTCTTCTTTTGGTAACACATCATAAACTGAATCACCAGTAAAATGATTCGGCATAATATGCGCTAATTTATTGAACCAGAAATTGGAAATTTGCGTCAGAATTTCACCTTTGCGTGGGATAGGATCATCTAAAATCACATCAAATGCAGACAAACGGTCACTGGCGATCATTAACATTCGTTTATCATCGATCTCATAAAGATCACGCACTTTTCCCGAATAGATTTTTTTTAGACTAAGTTGTGTCATTGCTTGCACCTTTAATTATAAGAATAAAAAATCGGTGGATATTGTAGCGCACTTTTAGCGCAAACGTTTGCTTTTTTTTAAAAAATAAAAGCGAATAAAAAAACAGGCTATAAAGCCTGTTTTTTGTATATCACTTGTCGCCTTATCGCCAAATTGCCCCTTTGGTTTTTGCTCCACGGGTATTGATATTCGTTTTGATTGCCCCTTTTAAATTAGCACCAGTAAGATCTGCACCTGCTAAGTTAGAATTGGTTAAATTAGCGCCTTTTAAGTTAGCTTTATGAAAGTTAGCCCCACTTAAATTTGTATTTGTGAAATCAGCGCCTTGCAAATTCGCATTGCTAAAGTTTGCATTGGCAAGATCTGAATTGGTAAATGACTGTCCTGCCAAATCTTGACCAGAGAAATCTTGTCCACCTAAAGCGGCATTAACTTTATCTGAAGATGAATCACCGCTAGGGATATATGTCGTTTCGCCGTTGTGAGTAATAACTGTGCCATTTACGACCGCACTTTTTTTACCCGAGATAGTTTGTACTGATTCTCCACCATCTGTTGCACTATTAACAATTCTACCATTGACTGTCACTGATTGAGTATTATCAGTTTGAGCATGACTAGATAATGCTACAAAACCAAATAATGTGATAGCTAATTTTGAATAAACGTGTTTCATGTTTACCTTCCTTCATGTTTACTTTAAATAAATTAACGACTTGGTTCCAAAGTTAATAATCCTTCTAATGGATCATCTTCCTGCAAGGTTGTTATAGCTTTTGTGGCTTTTTCTGTATCAAAGCCAGCAATATTATTTTCAGTTTTAACTGTATGTGTATGATGAGCATCCTGCTGAACTACGACAGGGCTCGGAAGCATATTTGACATTCTCTGCATCCACATACTATTAATGTTACCACCCGTTGTTCTTCTTGATAACAAGAGTGGTAATACTTTTTGTGCTTCTGCACTGCCCTGCTCTGCAGCTAATTGGTATAAACGAATTGCCTCACCGAAATTCACTGCTACACCAACACCTTTATGGAAACGAACCGCTAAATCATAGCTTGCACTTGAATCACCCGCTTGAGAACGCTCTCTTAGCTCACCAATTACACCTACATTTGGTGGTGAAGAAACAGTCTTAGGTACTGTTTGAACAGCTGGCTCATATTGGCGATTTGAGATAACGCGCTGGTTTTGTCTTGCAGCAGAGCTTCCTAAACTAATCGCTTTTTCATTCCAGCGCTGGGCTAATGCATAATTTCCTTTTTGGAAATGGAAG
>CAJMPC010000141.1:0-4398 GCA_905215245.1 uncultured bacterium
GCCAACAAGGATATAAATCACAAGCTGACCTTTTTGAATTTGTTCGTGTAACCAATCTAAGTTTTTCGCACCAAATTCGCCAAGGTAAACCCAAATTGGCACGGAAATAATCGCGGCGCAGAAATCAATTAATACAAAGCGAGTGTAGCTGACACGGCGGGTGATGCCTGAAACCATATAAATTGGTGCGCGTAAGCCTGGTAAGAAACGGGCGACAAATAATACGCGGTTACCGTATTGGGCAAATTTTTCACGCACCATTTTCAGACGTTCTAAGGTGACTAGTTTGCGCATTGGGCGGAAACGAAGAATTCGGGTGCCGTAAATGCGACCAAGCCAGTACATGGTTGAGTCACCGGCAAGTACACCAATCATACTCACGACTAACATTAAGTGGGAATTGACGCTTTCAGGATAGAGGCCAGCAATCACACCGCCGGAGACAAGCGTGATATCTTCTGGAATGGGTACACCAAAGCCACAAATAATCAGAACAAATAGCACCGCCCAATAACCGTAATCGGTAAAAAAGCTGATAAGAAATTCCATTTGAAACCCACTTACAATCAGTTAGTTAAAATTAATTAAAAATTGGGGCCTATTTTAATCGCTTTGCCTTGAAAAGCCTAGAAAAAAATTGCTGTGTAAATTTGCATTGTGGGGCTGAATATTTTATAATCCGTCGCTCTCAAAGTTTGTCTTTGAGCGAATTTAGGAAAATTGCTGGGTCGCCTGCAATTTTTTATTTTAAACTTTTAATCAAGAGAACATTAAAATGGCATTTAAATTTAACGCTGAAGTTCGTCAAGCGCAAGGTAAGAGTGCGAGCCGCCGCCTGCGTCACAACGGTCAAATCCCTGCAATCATTTATGGTGGCAGCGAAGCACCTGTTTCAATCATCTTAAATCACGATGAATTAAACAACGCACAAGTTCACGATTCTTTCTATAGCGATGTAATCACTTTAGTGGTTGAAGGTAAAGAAGTTGCAGTGAAAGTTCAAGCAATGCAACGTCACCCATTCAAACCAAAATTGGTTCACATTGACTTCAAACGTGCTTAATTTTTAGCTTGTGATAAGAACACCAATAATGATGAGTTATTGGTGTTTTTTCTTTTCGGGAAAAGTGCGGTCAAATTTGAAATCGTTTTAGGAGTATTTTCCAATGAAGATAGCCTTAGGCATTGAATATAATGGAAAACAGTATTGTGGCTGGCAGCGACAAGAGAAAGTGCGCAGTGTACAAGAAGAATTAGAAAAAGCGTTATCTTTCGTGGCAAATGAAAAAATTGAAGTGTTTTGTGCGGGCAGAACAGACTCCGGCGTACATGGCACAGGACAAGTGGTGCATTTTGAAACTACAGCAGTTCGCCCCGAAAAAGCATGGGTATTTGGTACTAACGCGAATTTGCCTGATGACATTTCAGTGAGTTGGGCAAAAGTGGTGGATGATGAATTTCACGCCCGTTTTTCGGCAACCGCGCGTCGTTATCGTTATATCTTGTATTGCAATAAATTACGTTCAGCCATTTTGCCAGAAGGGATTACCCATTGCCATTTAGATTTAGACGAAAAGAAAATGAACCAAGCGGGGCAGTTTTTATTGGGCGAAAATGATTTTTCCTCTTTCCGTGCGGCACAATGTCAATCGAATACCCCTTGGCGAAATGTGCATCATTTAAATGTGGTGCGAAAAGGGCAGTACATTATTGTGGATATTCAAGCCAATGCCTTTGTGCATCATATGGTACGCAACATTGTGGGAAGCCTGATTGAAGTCGGTGCCGGTAATCAACCTGTTGAGTGGATGAAATGGTTGTTAGAGCAAAAAGATCGTAAATTAGCTGCTCCAACAGCGAAACCCGAAGGCTTATATTTAGTGAATGTCATTTACCCTGAAAAATTTGCAATTCCACAGAAAAATTTAGGGCCATTGTTTTTAGAAGATAATCTCATCTGACTAGCAAATTTCGCTAAATTATGATTAAATACGCAAACTTTTCTAGTTAATAAAAAAGGTAAAAAATGAGCTGGATTGATAAAATTTTTAGCAAAGGAACCTCTTCCGCTACATCACGTAAAGCAAACGTGCCAGAAGGGGTTTGGACAAAATGTACCTCTTGTGAACAAGTTCTTTACGGTGAAGAAGTAAAACGTAATTTATATGTTTGTCCAAAATGCGGTCATCATATGCGTATTGATGCTCGTGAGCGCCTTTTAGCCTTGTTAGATGAAGGTTCAAGCCAAGAATTATCGGCTGATTTAGAACCAAAAGATATTCTTAAATTTAAAGATTTAAAAAAATATAAAGATCGTATTACTGCGGCACAAAAAGAAACCGGTGAAAAAGATGCATTAATCACAATGACGGGTACACTTTACAACATGCCTGTAGTCGTTGCCGCATCTAACTTCAGTTTCATGGGCGGTTCAATGGGCTCTGTTGTGGGGGCAAAATTTGTGAAAGCGGCAGAAAAAGCAATGGAATTAAATTGTCCATTTGTATGTTTCTCTGCAAGTGGTGGTGCGCGTATGCAAGAAGCTCTTTTCTCCTTAATGCAAATGGCGAAAACCAGTGCTGTCTTAGCAAAAATGCGTGAAAAAGGTGTGCCGTTTATTTCTGTATTAACTGACCCAACATTAGGTGGGGTGTCTGCAAGTTTTGCGATGTTAGGTGATGTGAACATCGCTGAGCCAAAAGCATTAATTGGTTTTGCAGGCCCACGTGTTATCGAACAAACTGTACGTGAAAAATTACCGGAAGGCTTCCAACGCAGTGAATTCTTACTTGAGAAAGGGGCGATTGATATGATCGTGAAACGTTCAGAAATGCGTTCAACCCTTGGAAACCTTTTAAGCAAACTCACCAATCAACCTTCACCTTTTGTTGAAGTAGAAGTTGTTGAACATGAGTAATACAATGAATTTAAAAGCCACTTCGCCACTCGCTGAGTGGCTTTCTTATTTGGAAAAGAGTCACTTTAAAGCTATTGATTTAGGGCTGGATCGTATTAAATCCGTGGCAGAAGAATTGGATCTTTTGAATCCCGCACCTTATGTGATCACGGTGGGGGGAACAAATGGTAAAGGCACAACGTGCCGTTTGCTTGAAACCATTTTGTTAAATCACGGTTTGCGTGTGGGTGTGTATTCCTCACCTCATTTATTGCGTTATAACGAACGTGTTCGTATTCAAAATCAAGACTTGCCAGATGAAATGCATACCGCTTCTTTTGATTTTATTGAAAAACATAAAACGCAGTCCCTCACTTATTTTGAATTTAGCACCTTATCAGCTTTGCATTTATTCAAACAAGCAAAACTTGATGTCGTGATTTTAGAAGTAGGGCTTGGTGGACGCTTAGATGCAACCAATATTGTCGATAATGATCTAGCGGTTATCACCAGTATTGATATTGATCATACGGATTTTCTAGGTTCAACGCGTGAAGAAATTAGCTTTGAAAAAGCAGGTATTTTCCGCGCTAATAAACCGGTTGTGATTGGCGAACCAAATGTCCCGCGACCTATGTTAGAACAAGCGGAGAAATTACATTGTCATGTTTCACGCCGAGATGTCACTTGGTCGTTTAAAGCTAATGAACAAACTTGGATGTGGCAGAGTAATAAAGTGCGGTTAGAAAATCTGCCGTTTTGCCAAATTCCATTAGCTAATGCCGCAACAGCTTTGGCAGCTGTTGAACTGCTGCCTTTTGATATTTCTGTTGAGACCATCAAACGTTCATTAATTGAAGTGGAATTGGTGGGTCGTTTCCAGCAATTGAAAGGTAATCAATTAGAAAAGCTAGCAGAACGCTTGAATGTATCCTATTCACAGTTGCCAAAAGTGATCATCGATGTTGGGCATAATCCTCATGCGGCAAAATATTTAGCCGAAAAATTGACCGCACTTAAGACACAAATATCAGGGCGTATTATTGCCGTTTGCGGTATGTTGAAAGATAAAGATGCCGAGTCGGTGTTTACCCAACTGACTTCCGTTATTGAGCAATGGCACTGTGTCACATTAGGTGGTTACCGTGGTCAATCAGGTAATAACTTAAATGCAAAATTAACATCAGTTTACCCATCAGCAAAAAGTGTTTCTGAAGATTCTGTTATTGAAGGGGTTCAAAGTGCGATTAAAAATGCAGATAAAAATGACATTGTGCTGGTATTTGGATCTTTCCACACCGTGGGAGAGTTTTTAGAATATTTAGCGTAATGAAAAAATAATAAAGGCTGGTTTTGACCAGCCTTTTGTTTTTAAAGTATTTTGTGAAAGTAATCACTTAATTCTGAGTATTGGAATGTAAATCCGCAATCTAACAAATGTTTTGGATAGGCATTTTGGCTATCTAAAAGAATACAAGCTCGCTCGCCGAGAAGAGAGACGA
>CAJMPC010000142.1:0-4359 GCA_905215245.1 uncultured bacterium
AATGTGTTGATATTGTTCTAACATTTCTTTTGGCCATACGCTTGATTGCACTTCACCAATGTGTTTTTTGTGAAGTAAAAGCATTGCCATACGAGATTGACCGATACCACCACCGATGGTGAGAGGTAATTTGCCGTTTAATAAATCTTGGTGCCAATCCATTTTTAAGCGATCTTCATCACCGGTTAAGCCAACTTGTAAACGTAATGCTGATTCATCCACACGAATACCCATTGAAGAAAGCTCAAACGCTTTACCTAACTCAGCGTTCCACACCAAAATATCACCGTTTAAGCCTTTGTAGCCGTTTTCAGATTCAGTTGTCCAGTCATCATAGTCTGGTGCACGACCATCATGTGGTTTACCGTCTGATAATTTGCCACCAATACCGATTAAGAACACGGCGCCATATTCTTTACAAATCGCATTTTCACGCTCTTTGCTTGAAAGATCTGGGTAGCGCTTCACTAAATCTTCACTGTGAACGAAGGTGATTTCTTTTGGTAAGCTTGATGGGATATCAAAACGAGCTTCTACCGCTAATTCAGTTAAACGGATTGCACGATAGATAGAACGTACAGTTTCTTTTAAATAAGCAAAGTTACGACGACCTTCAGGAATCACTTTTTCCCAGTCCCATTGGTCCACATAAACAGAGTGAGTTTGATCCAATGAATCTTCATCTGGACGTAATGCTTTCATATGAACAAATAAGCCTTCACCTTCTTTAAAGTGGAAACGTGCGAGAGTATGTCGTTTCCATTTAGCCAATGAGTGAACGACTTCATAAACGGCGTTTGGGATACATTTCACGTTTACTTGAACAGCTTTCTCAATGCCTGATAAGTTATCTTGCATACCGTTGCCAACTTCACTAAGGATTGGACCTTGTACTTCGATAATGCCAAGTTGTTCAATCAAGTTTTGAGTAAAGGTGTTCTTCACAAAGCTAATTTCTTGTTGTTGTAAAATAAACGTCTTTTTCATATTTATCCTTCTTTTTATAATAACTGGTAAGATTTGTTGTGTATTATTCAATAAAATTGCAATTTGTTTCAAGTAATTTCTTTACATTGTTTTAAATGTTGAATATTATCAAAAATAAAGAAGATATTTTGAAAAAGATCTAATAAGGAGTGTTTTATGAACAATATCGATACACTTGATCGCCAAATTCTCCGTGTACTGACTAAAGATGCTCGTACACCTTATGCAGAAATGGCCAAAAACTTTGGGGTGAGCCCAGGGACGATTCATGTCCGCGTAGAGAAAATGCGTCAGTCTGGTCTGATTGAAGGGACAAAAGCGATTATTGATGAGCGTAAGTTGGGTTACGATGTGTGTTGCTTTATTGGCATTATTTTGAAAAGTGCAAAAGATTATGAAAAAGTGATTAAAAAGCTAGACACCTTTGATGAAGTGGTGGAAGCCTATTACACCACGGGTAACTATTCGATTTTTATTAAAGTGATGACACACACGATTGCTGAATTACATTCCGTGCTGGCGACTAAGATCCAGTTAATTGATGAAATTCAATCAACGGAAACCTTGATTTCCATGCAAAACCCTATTTTACGAGACATTAAACCTTAAATGTCATCGAAACAATAAAGGCGTGTATTAAACACGCCTTTTGTTTTTTTAATTAACGATAACGATCGAGGAATTTGTAATAGAGTACGCCGATCTTGGTGGCTAAGTTTTTAAGATATTTTCCACCATAAAATGAAGGCACTTTTAATCCTTCAAAAATTCTTAAACGTTCGTCATTGCCTAAAATCGCTTCTGCAATAATGCGTCCTGCAAGTCCAGTGAGAGCGACACCGTGTCCAGAATAACCTTGCGCAAAGTAAATATGCGGTGAAATACGACCAAAATGCGGGCTTGCGTTCAGTGTCATATCAATCGGTCCTGCCCAGCCATAGTCAATTTTGACATTTTCTAACTGTGGGAAGACATGCAACATATTGCGGCGCATAATTTGCACCATATCTTTTTCTGAGCTCGAGTCACTGCCAAATAACAAACGGTTATCCGCACTCAAACGATAGTAATCGAGCAAGATATTGTTATCGCAAACAGACATGCCATTATTGATCACGGAATCAGCCGTAGCTTGATCTAAAGGTTCGGTAGCGATAATAAAGCTCTCGACTGGTAAGATTTTTCGATTAATGCCGTGATGAATGGATTTTGGTAGCGCATCAATATAAGCGTTGGTCGCTAAAATAACATCCTGAGAAATGACCGCACTTTTATCGGTTTTGACTTCAATGCAACCTGATTTTTCGACTAAATCCACAACTGGGGATTGTTCGTAAATCTGCACGCCCAAATCTAAGCAGGCTTTTGCTAAGCCTAAGCAATAGTTTAATGGGTGTAAGTGGCCTGAATTGCTATCGTATAAACCGCCCACATAAATATCACTGCCTAAATGTTGTTTAAGCTTGGCTTTATCCCAAAGTTGCATTTTGTCATAGCCAAAAGTCGCGTGGCTGGCTTTTTCCATTTCAATGAGATCGTCCATACGACGTTCATTTAACGCCAATGTGGCATAACCTTTTTTCCAATCACATTGAATGCCATATTTCGCAATACGTTCATCAATAATATCAATGGCTTCTAGAGACATATCCCAAAGTTGTTTTGCTTTATCAAAGCCCACTTGAGCAATATATTCATCAATGCCTTCTTCAAAACCATTGATAGCTTGACCGCCACTTCTGCCAGATGCGCCAAATCCCACTCTGGCCCCTTCTAATACAATGACTTTCTTGCCTTTTTCTGCTAATTCAAGGGCGGCTGATAAACCGAAGAAACCCGCCCCAATAACACAAACATCCGCTTCTTCTTGCTGAGTGATAGGCGGCAATTCGAAGGTTTGGTTTCGACTGTCGAAATAATAAGATTTGATATGTTCTTGATGAGCGAATTCGAGCATGATTGATGCCTAATTAATTAACATAAAATTGAAATTGAGGGAATCTTACCCTGATGGGAAAATATGTCAAACCTTTTGCTAAAAAGGTGCTATACTCCCCCAAGTTTATACAAGTAAACGATTACTTAAGGTTTATTTTGATTGTCCTGAGGAGGTCAATAAATTGAAAAAAAATGCTGTTCAATACATTAAATCACTTTGTCTTTCTGCTGTTGCATTTGTCGCAACCTCTGCAGCATTCGCTGCTGAGAAACTTTATGTTTACAACTGGACTGACTATGTGCCATCTAATTTGGTTGCAGAATTTACCAAAGAAACCGGCATTGAAGTGATTTATTCTACGTTTGAAAGTAATGAAGAAATGTATGCTAAATTGAAACTGACCTCTAGCACAGGCAGTGGTTATGATTTAGTTTTCCCATCAAGCTATTACGTCAATAAAATGGCGAAAGAAAATATGTTACAAGAGCTTGAACACAGCAAATTAAGTAATTTTAAACAAATTCCAGCAAACTTATTAAACAAGGAATTTGACCCAAATAACAAATATTCTTTACCTTACGTTTATGGCTTAACCGGTATTGGCGTGAATGCGGATGATATTGATCCAAGCAGAATCACCAGCTGGGCTGACTTATGGAACCCTGAATACAAAGGTAAAGTATTATTAACCAGTGATGCGCGTGAAGTATTCCATATTGCATTGATATTAGATGGGAAATCACCAAACACCACGAATGAAGAAGACATTAAAGCGGCTTATGAGCGCTTAGTGAAATTGTTACCAAATGTGGTGACCTTTAACTCCGATTCGCCAGAAGTACCATTTGTACAAGGTGAGGCGTCTATTGGGATGTTATGGAATGGTTCGGCTTATTTAGCCCATAAAGAAAATCCAAGTATCCAATTTGTGTATCCAAAAGAAGGCGCGATTTTCTGGATGGATAACTACGCGATTCCAAAAGGTGCGAAAAATACAGAGGGCGCTTATAAATTTATCGACTTCTTACTTCGTCCTGAAAATGCGAAATTAGTCGTTGAGAAAATGGGCTTCTCGATGCCAAATGAAGGCGTGAAAGCATTACTTTCACCTGAAATGGCGAATAACCCAACATTATTCCCATCAGCTGAAAATATCGAAAAAGGTATTATGCAAGGTGATGTTGGCGAAGCGGTTGATATTTACGAAAAATATTGGAATAAATTAAAAACCAATTAATCAAATATTGATGAAAAGTGCGGTGAATTTGACCGCACTTTTTCTTTGTAAAGGATGACAAATGAGCTTTCTTGAGCGACTTTTTCACGCAACCTTGTTTGAAGCCACGGTTGTGCTGCTTTCTGTTTTTGCCTTGTATTTCTTTACGGAAGAAAGTGTTTCTGCTCTCTTTGGTTCCATGGTGCTGGTTTCCTTA
>CAJMPC010000143.1:0-4334 GCA_905215245.1 uncultured bacterium
AGGTTCTGGCAAAGAATAAGGCACTGGAAGAAAAATACGCAAAATAAGTTATTTCATATAAAAAATATAAGGACAAAGCGAGAGGAGAAAAAGAATGAAAAGCCATAGTGAAAGCTATAAAGCAGCAGGTGTAGATATTACAGCAGGGTATAAAGCAGTGGAGCTGATGAAGGAGCACATCAAAAAGACGATGCGCCCTGAAGTCATCGGGGGATTAGGTGGATTTGGCGCATTATGTGCTATTCCGGGCAAATATAAAGAACCGATCCTCGTTTCAGGTACAGACGGTGTAGGAACAAAACTACGTTTAGCCATTGACTTAAAAAAACACGATACCATTGGTATTGATTTGGTTGCAATGTGTGTTAACGATTTAGTGGTTCAAGGCGCCGAACCATTATTCTTCTTAGATTACTATGCTACAGGAAAACTTGAAGTCGATGTTGCCTCTGACGTAGTAAAAGGTATTGCTGAAGGCTGTGTACAATCGGGTTGTGCATTAGTTGGTGGTGAAACCGCTGAAATGCCGGGTATGTACCACGCTGGCGATTATGACCTTGCCGGTTTCTGTGTGGGTGTGGTTGAAAAATCAGAAATCATTGATGGCAGTCAAGTTAAAACGGGTGATGCTTTAATCGCACTTGGTTCAAGTGGCCCGCATTCAAATGGTTATTCTTTAATTCGTAAAGTCATTGATGTTGCTGGCGTCAACCCAGCCACTGAGCAATTAGATGGTCGTCCATTAAGTGAACAAGTGCTTGCGCCGACAAAAATCTATGTAAAATCTGTTCTTGCCTTAATCAAACAAACGGAAGTCCATGCTATCGCACACTTAACCGGCGGCGGTTTCTGGGAAAATATCCCTCGTGTATTACCGAAAAATACCAAAGCGGTTATCGATGAAAGCAGTTGGGAATGGCAACCCGTGTTCAAATGGTTACAAGAAAAAGGCAACATCGAAACCTATGAAATGTACCGTACGTTCAACTGTGGCGTGGGTATGGTGATTGCATTACCACAATCAGAAGTAGAAACCGCTTTAGCGATTTTAAAACAATCGGGTGAAAATGCCTGGTTAATCGGTCATATCGAAAGTGCGACAGATGACGAACCACAAGTTATCATTAAATGATATCTCTTTTCCATCTCAGGGCGAAAATTTCAGAATGAAAGGTTCGCCCTTCTTTTATGTAGAATAATATGAAAAAAATTGCCGTCCTGATTTCAGGACAAGGATCAAATCTTCAAGCGATAATTGAGGCTTGTCAAACAGGCTTTATTCCAGGAAAGGTCGTGACTGTCATCAGTAATAAAATTGATTCATTTGGCTTAGAACGCGCTGAAAGTGCGGGCATTCCTAGCCGAGTTTTTTTGCGCCAAGATTTTAGTTCCAATCTCGCTATGGATAAGGCTATAGGGGATTATTTAGACGCTCTCAATATTGATCTCATTGTGTTAGCCGGTTACATGAAAATCTTAACCAAACCATTCACACAACGTTTTGCTGGGAAAATTTTAAATATTCATCCTTCCCTTCTGCCAAAATATCCAGGGTTACATACTTATCAAAGAGCATTTGAGAATGGCGACAGCGAACACGGTACAACCGTGCATTTTGTCAATGAAGAGATCGATGGTGGTGCCATTGTGTTACAAGCTAAAGTGCCTATTTTCCCTGGTGATACCGTCGAGGAGATTGAGCTTCGTACACGTGAACAGGAATATAATATTTATCCTTTAGTGATCAAATGGTTTATTGAAGATCGATTAAAACTGATTGAAAATCAAGCTTATTTAGATGGTAAGTTGCTACCGCCTAATGGCTATGCTTATGAATAAAACGATGTTCTCTCTTGAAAATGGTAAATGAAATCACCATTAAACAACCTGATTTTATGAAAAAAACAATAAACCCTGTATAATCGGGGTTTTATTATTGTGGGATATAATATGCAAATTAACTTTACTCAGATTTTTCAAGATAGCCTCAACTTTATGCGTAATCAGCGAAAAACCGTGCTACTTTTCGTTGGTATTTTCGTCATCTCACAATTGATTAATGCATTAGTCAGTGTCCCAATGCCGAGTTTGGGTGATAATCCTAATCCATCACAACAGGATATTATTGATGCATTGAGCAAAGTGGAGCCAACTGCACTGATTGGATCTTTTTTATTCCAACAATTATTGATGTCTTTTATTGCGACCTTCGGTATTGCAACCATTCATCATATTAGTCTGCAAAATGAAAATCCGATTAATCAAGGTCTCATGCTGACATTGCGTCGTTTTTTAGGTGTGGTCGTTTTAGATATTTTTATGAGCTTGCCACTTCTCTTTGGTATAGCGGATGTCATGAGCTCATTTTTAAGCAAAAATGCCCTCTCCCCTCTAGCCTTTGTTTCAATGGTATTTGGTTTATTTTTCTTTGTTCGCCTATGCTTATCGCCTGTGCATTACATTGCAGCAAATCAATCTATCGGGCAAAGTGCTTTACAGGTGTGGCGTGCAGGTATTAAACGTAATGGCGTATTAATTATTTATGCCTTGCTCACTTATTTACTTCTTCCTTTAGTGGTGAATACCATTGGTGCAATCTTGGGTTCATCATTTTTAAGTGCTATCATTGGTATCTTGGCTGCATTATTTCAAATGTTTATTTTGGTATTTACTTACCGTTTTTACAGCTTATTTATGAAGGCATAATATGAAGCAACTTCTTGAATTTATTCCTCTTGTTCTCTTTTTCATCACCTACAAAATGTTTGGGGTGCGTGAAGCAGCTATTGTCTTAGTGATCGCGACCATCATTCAGATGGTTGTACTAAAACTGAAATATGGCGTGATTGAGAAACAACAAAAAATCATGGCGATTGCTGTCGTCTTTTTTGGTTTGCTCACTGCCTATTTCAATGAAATCAAATACCTACAATGGAAAGTCACGATTATTAATGCCTTATTTGCCATTGTTTTATTGGTTGCACAATTCCAATTCAATACACCACTGGTAAAAAAGTTATTAGGCAAAGAAATTCAATTACCGGATAATGTGTGGAACAAATTGAATTTAGGCTGGGCAGGATTTTTCATTCTGTGTATGCTTGTAAATATTTATATCAGCCAAAATATGTCTGAAGATGCTTGGGTTGATTTTAAATCTTTTGGTTTACTTGGTATGACCTTTGTTGCAACAATCGTCAGCGGTGCTTATATTTACCGTTACTTACCTAAAGATGATCAAAAAAATGATGGAGAAAAATAATGGTTTCAACTCTTACTGATAAAGAAGGTCGTCAATCTAAAGGCGTATTATTATTACGTACCTTAGCAATGCCTTCAGATACCAACGCCAATGGCGATATTTTCGGTGGCTGGATTATGTCCCAAATGGATATGGGCGGAGCGATTCTAGCGAAAGAAATCGCTCATGGCCGTGTGGTCACCGTTGCCGTAGAAAGTATGAATTTCATCAAACCTATCGCTGTCGGTGACGTGGTATGTTGTTATGGTCAATGCCTCAGCGTGGGACGTTCTTCTATTAAAATCAAGGTAGAAGTATGGGTGAAAAAAGTTGCCAGTGAACCAATTGGGGAACGTTACTGCGTGACAGATGCCGTATTTACCTTTGTCGCGGTTGGGAAAGACGGTAAATCCCGCGCTATTCCACGTGAAGGTAATCTTGAACTAGAACGTGCATTAGCCTCTATCGAAGAATTAAATTGTTAAAAGGATAAATGATGTATTACGTAATTTTTGCCCAAGATCTTCCTGGCAGTTTAGAAAAACGTCTTTCAGTACGTGAGCAGCATCTTGCTCGTTTAAAACAATTACAAGCAGAAGGTCGTTTATTAACAGCCGGTCCCAATCCTGCCATTGACGATGAAAATCCAGGCGAAGATGGCTTTACAGGCTCGACTGTGATTGCTCAATTCGAAAGCCTGTCTGCAGCAAAAGACTGGGCGGCACAAGATCCTTATGTTGAAGCTGGCGTTTACGGTGATGTGATTGTGAAGCCTTACAAAAAAGTTTTCTAAATAAAACGAACTCTACACTCAAAGACGGATCTAAATATCCGTCTTTCTCTTTATATGGAATCTCCTATGCGAGCACTTAAACACACGACAATTTCGTTATTAATTTTAACCGCACTTTCAGGCTCAGCTTTGGCTAATCAGCATGCCCATAAAAGCAAAAATGAAACAGCGCCACAAATTAACCTTGCAGAAGAACAAGCCAAATGGGCACAACAACAGCACGTTCATGAATTAAATTTGATTGAACAACGTGCGACTTTTCTGCAATTAGAATCACTCCTAAAAAGTGCGGTCAAAAGT
>CAJMPC010000144.1:0-4330 GCA_905215245.1 uncultured bacterium
CAGCAATCCAAGCGCCAACATAGCCCATAATCAAGCAGCTTACTAATAAGAAGATCAGCTCACCTACGCCTAATCCATTGAGCTCAAAGGTGACCGCAAAGATATCCGTCACATACTTCACGGCTGAAGTAAAGTACCCGACAATAAGACTGCTAAACAGCGCTGCAATCAATCCGCCCAACACCGCGTAAATCATACCAGTGTAAAGATAAGGGCGAAGAATAAATTGATCCGTTGCACCTAATAACTTCATCACATCAATACTTGCACGACTGCTATAAACATCGGAACGAATGCTATTTCCGATAACAAGGAATACCGCTATTGTCATTAACACCGTGCAGAAAATTGCCACGTGTGCGAAAAGCCACGAAAGTGCGGTCAATTTTTCCATCCAATCGTTATCTAGTCGAACTTCCTGCACACCTTTAATTTTATTTAAATTTGCGCGTAACTCAGCTCGTTTTTCTGATTCATTAAACGCTTTAGATGGTTTCACCATCACCACTGCCGGCAATGGGTTGTCATCTAAAATTTCTAACTCTTCACCAAAACCAGACCAACTTTTAAATTCTTTCAAACTGTCTTGGCGAGAAACATAATTTAACGATTCCACACCTTCTTGCTGACGGATTTTTTCCACCACTAAGTTAGCATCTTCTTCACTTAAATTTTTGTGTAAGTAGATTGTGAGTTCGCTTTCCGGATAAAATTGAGTCGTCGCTAAATGTAAATTTTTCCACAACAAATAGCTCACCGTTGGAATCGTTAAAGACACGGCAATGACTAAAATTGTTAGCAATGTACCAAATTTACGTTTTACCAAATCGCCCCAAACAGAACGCAAAGTATAGGCAGTTTGCACGCCAAAAGAAGCATCAATACGTCTTGTCATTTTTTATCCTTAATAGCGTAAATAGCCTTGTTCAAGTACAAGACATGGTTTTGGTTTTTTTTGAATTAAATTGATATCATGTGTCGCAATCAAGACTGTCATGCCTAAACGATTAAACTCTTCAAAAAGATTAAAAATCCCTAAGGAAAGTTCATCATCAAGATTGCCTGTCGGCTCATCCGCTAATAAAAGTTGCGGTTTATGTACGATTGCACGCGCGATATCTACACGTTGTTGTTCCCCACCTGAGATTTGTGGCGGCATATAATTCGCTTTACTACGTAAGCCCACACGATCTAGCGCAACCAATGCACGTGTATGCGCTTCTTTCGGATTCATGCCAGCAATAATCAACGGCAACGCCACATTTTCTGCCACGCTACGATCCGTTAATAGACGGTAATCTTGGTGAACCATACCGATTTGACGACGTAAAAATGGGATTTCATATTTAGACAAACGCGTAATATCATGGCCATTAAACCAAATATTACCGGCATTCGCCTTTTCCATTCCCATAATTAATTTAAGCAAGGTACTTTTACCCGCGCCAGAATGCCCAACAAGATAAGTCATACTTCCAACAGGAAGATGAAAATTTAAGCCTTGCAAGGCCGGCTGAGTCGCACCGTGATAAGCTTTAGAGACATTTGAAAATCGAATCACTTTATTATTCCTTTTTATTCTTCATTTTCGTGAACAAACAATGCTTCAATAAATTCTTCTGCATTAAATTCGCGTAAATCTTCTATCTTTTCACCCACACCAATATAACGAATTGGTAAATTAAACTGATCTGCAATGGCGAAAATTACCCCACCTTTTGCTGTACCGTCTAACTTGGTTAATGAGATACCGGTTAGTCCAACTGCTTCATTAAAGAGTTTAGCTTGGCTAATTGCATTCTGTCCTGTACCCGCATCTAAGGTAAGCATGATTTCGTGCGGTGCGGTTTCATCGTATTTTCTCATGACACGAACAATTTTCTTTAATTCATCCATGAGATTATTTTTATTTTGTAAACGTCCTGCCGTATCCGCAATTAAAATATCAATGTTACGTGCTGCGGCAGATTGCATCGCATCAAAAATCACCGACGCAGAATCTGAACCCGTACTTTGTGCCACCACCGGAATATTGTTACGCTCACCCCATACTTGAAGTTGTTCTACTGCTGCAGCGCGGAAAGTATCCCCTGCTGCTAACATGACTGATTTACCTTCATTTTGGAATTTACGAGCTAACTTACCAATTGTAGTTGTTTTACCTACACCATTCACGCCAACCATTAAAATAACATACGGTTTTTTAGTCGTATCAATAACTAGCGGCTGTGCGACAGGTTTTAAGATCTCCGCCATTTCAACTTTAAGTTGTTGGTAAAGCAATTCTGCATCTTGTAATTGTTTGCGACTTGCGTGCTCGGTTAAATTCTTAATGATTTTATTCGTTGTTGGCACGCCAATATCGGCAATCAAAAGCTGCTCTTCCAACTCTTCAAATAAATCATCATCAATCTTTTTACCTAAAAAGAACGCTCGGAAACCGGCACCAATATTTTGTTTAGTTTTGAGTAAGCCTTTAACTAAACGACTAAAAAAGCCACCTTCACTTGGTTTTTCTTGCGTTTCGGTATTAATATCTGAACGGAATTCGTCTTTAACATCTTCAACAATTTCAGACTCAATCTCAGCATCAACAACAGGAAGATCTTCAACGACATTATCTTGCTCAATAATGCTTTCTGTTGGTTCTTCCACAGGAAGTGCGGTAGAAATTTCTTCTGTTTTTTCTGTTTTTTCTGTCTCTTCAGCCGTTGCCTCAATCACCGGTGAATCTAAAACTGGCTCAATATTGACCGCACTTTCAGGTGAAATCACTTCTTCTACAACAGGTTCAATATGCGCAACAACGGTATTCTCAGCTTTATCCTCTTGCAGCTGTTCCGCTAACTCCTGTAATTCTTCCTGTTCAACTTGTTCTAATTGAACGTTCTCGCTATTGTGAACAATCTCTTCCGTAGGCGAAACATCGGCAGATTCAACAGATGACTCTTCAATAGTTGGCTCAATTTTTTGTTCTTCTTGCTTTTTATTGCGACCAAAAAGAGAGGCCCAAAACCCGCCTTTTTTCTTTTCTTCTGACATAAATTCTTCTCTTAAACACAAATCTTTAAAAAATACTGCCTATTCTAGCAAAAAATCGTCTAAACTAAGCACAATTTTCACTAAAAATCTGTTTCTTTATGAAAAAAATGCAAGTTCAAAATGCCAAAGGCGAAGTTCGAATCATCGCAGGTCTTTGGCGAGGGCGAAAATTACCGGTTTTAAATGCGGAAGGTTTGCGTCCAACAGGCGATCGCGTAAAAGAAACCTTATTCAACTGGTTGATGCCTTATATTGTGGATAGCCATTGTCTTGATTGCTTTGCGGGCAGTGGCTCACTTGGCTTTGAGGCCCTTTCTCGCCAAGCGAAACAGGTGACGTTTTTAGAGTTAGATAAAAATGTGGCAAATCAATTAAAGAAAAATTTGCAAACACTAAAAACAACGAGTGAACAAGCTCAGGTAATCAATCAAAATAGCTTAGAATTTTTAAAACAAGCGCAAAATCAACCGCACTTTGATGTTTTTAGATATTCATCAAAAAGTGCGGTTGTTTTTTTCGATTATTTTAATTTCTCAATTGCCCAATTTAAACCAGATTGATAGTCTTCAGGGAGTTCGTGACGAAGTTTTTCAAGCTGTTGAATAATGATTGTTTTATCAGGATGCATAATATTGATATGGCCTAATTTTCTACCTGGGCGAACTTCCTTACCATACCAATGTAATTGGGAGAAAGGCGTGTTCAACCATTGTGGATTATGTTCTGTACCAATTAAATTAACCATGACACTTGGTGCAATAGGTTGTAATGACGGTGTAGGTAAATCTAATAAAGCACGTAGATGCAATTCAAATTGACTAATGGCACAACCTAGTTGTGTCCAATGTCCACTGTTATGCACACGAGGGGCAAGTTCATTAATTAATAATTTATTCCCCACCACAAAGCATTCCATTGCCATTACGCCGACATATTCAAGCTTGTCCATGATTTTTCCGAGCATAGACTCCGCCTGAGTTTGTTGGTTTTGTTGTTGAGAAAATGAGACATTTGTCACACTGTAACGTAAAATGCCATTTTGCTGCAGGTTATGCGTTACAGGATAGAAACGTTTTTCACCATTTTTAAATCTTGCGCCTACGATAGACACTTCATAATCAAAAGGAATAAATTTTTCTGCGATGACCTCACCGAATAAATCGTCCGTAATATCACGTTGATTATTTTCAGTGATAATCCATTGACCACGACCGTCATAACCACCAGTACGACGTTTTACCACGACTTTTTCGCCCACGTTTTTAAATACTTCAGACCATTGCTTTTT
>CAJMPC010000145.1:0-4279 GCA_905215245.1 uncultured bacterium
TTATATTGGTTCACTGCAAAACGGGCGATTTGTTCTTCCGTTAAGCTTGGTTTGAGTAAAATGGGTGTATAACGTGTGCCGCGGCGACGTTCTTTTTTGAAATGCTCAATGTCTTCGTCTGTGAGCCCTACAACATAGCGCAACTCTTCAAAAGTGCGGTCTAAATTTTCAGTTTTTTCCGGCACGATATATAAACCGAAAAAGGTGAGGTTTTCAGCCAGTAATTCGCCGTAACGGTCGTAAATTAATCCGCGAGTAGGAGGAAGCGGAAGCAATTTAATACGGTTACCATTCGAGCGAGTTTGGTACATGTCGTAATTCACCACCTGGAGATGGTAAATATTGGCAAATAGCACGCCACTGAGAGCCAAAATACCGATCAATGCCACCAATGTTCGACGTGCAAACAAGTTCCGCTCCGCTTTTTTATCGCGGATCGGTTCATTAGTTGGTGCAGAAAAGAATTTTTTTAAATTCATCGGTAATGTAATACGTTATTCTCTGTGATAAGGATGATTTGTGGTTAGTGACCAGGCACGGTATAAGCTTTCTGCCACTACAACACGCACTAATGGATGGGGCATTGTGAGCGGAGAAAGTGACCAGCTTTGTTCTGCCGCAGCTTTGCATTCAGGGGATAAGCCTTCAGGTCCGCCAATGAGTAAGCACACATCACGACCATCGTTTTTCCAACTCTCTAATTGTTCAGCAAGTTGTGGCGTTGTCCAAGGTTTGCCTGGAATATCTAATGTCACCACTTTGCCTTTTCCGCAAGCGGCTAACATTGCTTTGCCTTCTTGTTCTAAGATGCGTTTAATGTCAGCATTTTTTCCACGCTTTCCCGCAGGGATTTCAATAAGCTCAAAAGGCATATCTTTAGGAAAACGACGTTGGTATTTTTCGAATCCAGTTGTCACCCAAGCTGGCATTTTTGTGCCCACAGCGATTAATGTGATTTTCATCCTTTTCCCTTTCAAAAGACAGTCAAAATTGACCGCACTTTATGCCCAAAGTTTTTCTAACTGATACATCTCACGCGCATCACGTTGCATAATATGTACGATAGTTTGACCGAGATCGACCACGATCCAATCAGCCGTATTACGACCTTCTTCACCAAAGGTCTCATAACCAGCTTTTTTACATTCTGCAATAAGGTTATCTGCCATAGCAGACACTTGGCGGCTAGATGTACCAGTACAAATAATCATATTTTCAGTAATCGATGATTTGCCTTTTACATCAAAATGCACAATTTCGGTGCCTTTTAAATCATCGAGTTTATCAATTACAAATTCAACTAATGACATTTCTTTTCCTATTTGAATAAAGCGATGAATTCTATCATTGAATGAGGAAAAGGGGTAGGCTTAGGGGGGATTTTATTTGAATTGTTTTATGGTTGTAACAGAGTTTGGCATAAATATTGGGGCAGTCATTCTGCCCCAAGTTTGAGAGGGTATTAAACCCATAAAAGAATGGCTAATAATTGCGGTGAAATGATCCGTAAGAACATTGTGAGCGGATAGACTGTCGCATAGGAGAGTGCAGCAGCACCACTTCCTTCTTTCAGTTCATTGGCGAAAGCAAGCGCAGGAGGATCCGTCATCGAACCAGCTAACAGACCACAAAGTGAAAGGTAATTTAATTTCGAATATAAGCGGGCAATGACACCGACAGCGATTAATGGAATAAGCGTGATGAAAATACCATATCCCATCCATTCAAGACCAGAACCATTGGTGAGTGTGTCTACAAAGCTACCGCCAGATTTTAAACCGACTACAGCGAGGAAGAGCACAATACCAATTTCGCGCAATGCCAAGTTAGCGCTTGGTGGCATAAACCAATAGAGTTTACCGATAGAGCCAATTCGAGCTAGGATTAACGCGACAACTAATGGTCCGCCCGCTAGCCCTAATTTCAATGCCACAGGGAAGCCTGGAATATAGAAAGGAATGGAACCGAGTAATACCCCTAAGCCAATCCCAATAAATACCGGTAACATTTGAACTTGAAGTAGTTTCTGTTTAGCGTTCCCAATAACTGAAATGGCTTGGTTGAGAATGTCGGTTTTACCAACCATATGTAATACGTCACCGAATTGAAGAGTAGTATGAGCCGTTGGCACCAATTCCACACCCGCACGGTTTAAACGTGAAATGACTACACCGTATTTTTGATGAATGCCGAGATGACGAATTTGTTTTCCTAGAACCTTTTCATTTGTCACGACCACGCGTTCAGAACGAATTTCGCCACTCAAGCTTGCTACAGGGATATCTACTTCTTCCCCAATAATTAGGTGCATTTTTTTCAAGCCTTCAGGATTACCGACCAAATGTAAAATATCGCCAAGTTGAACATCGGTATCCGCTTTCGGCACAATGACGAGCTCACCTCGTTTCAAGCGAGAGCATACGACATCTTCATCATCAAAACCAGGAATCTCAATCAAATGGATACCATTGAGATTAGTATTGGTGACTTTCAGAGACATGCTTTTGAGGGCTTCTTTATCGTGACCACTTTCTTTTTCAAAATTTGCTGCTTCTTCATCCACTTTAATTTTAAAGAAAAGACGAATAAGCCACATAGAAAGTAAAATACCACAAATTCCAAAAGGATAGGCCATCGCATAGGCCATACCCATGTTAGATGTCGTTTGCGACATCCCTAATTCAGAAAGAATTTGCTGACCCGCACCGAGAGATGGGGTATTGGTGACAGCACCGGAGTAAATACCAAGTGCGACATCAAGAGGAATATCGGCAAACTTATAAATGAGAATCGTCACTAACGCACCGAGCACAACAATTAAGATCCCTAACCCATTTAAGGTTAATCCTGATTGCCGTAAGGATGCAAAAAAGCCCGGTCCTACTTGAATACCAATTGTATAAACAAACAGAATTAAGCCGAACTCTTGCACAAAATGTAACGTATGGCTATCCAGTTTAATGCCATATTGCGTAGTAAAATGGGCAACCAAAATACCACCAAATAGCACGCCACCAATACCTAATCCTACACCTTTAATTTTAAAATGCCCGATCCATAGACCAATTACGGCAACGAGGGCAAGCAAACTAATGGTAATCGCAGTTTCACTCATACCGACCTCTAATTTATTAAAAATTTAACTATTTTGGATTATATCAATTAGATTTCTTACCCGCTTGTGACAAAGTCAAAAAATGTTATCTCCATCACATTTTTTCTTGCTTAAAAATAAACACCGCCTAAAATGACCGCACTTTTTTGATTTTATAGGTTGATTATGGATTACGCTCAAGAGGCCATTAATTCGCTTTTATGGATAGTAAAAACACTAGCGATGACGGCTGTTGTGTTTAGCTTTGGTATTTTCTTATTAGTCCGTTTTACCCACTGGGGTAAACAATTTTGGCAATTTGCGGGTGGGTATCTTTCACCACGCCGAAGTATTAAACCTTTGCTATTTTTCTTGTTAATTGTGGCGATGACATTGGTCAGTGTGCGTATTAGCTTGGTGCATTCCGAGTGGTATAACAATATGTACACATCCTTACAGGAATTTAATGAACCTGTGTTTTGGGATCAAATGGTGCTGTTTTGTGTGATTGCGACAAGCTCAGTGATTGCTGCATTGCTGAGCTATTATTTAGAGCAACGTTTTTCTATTGATTGGATAGAATGGTTGAATGGTCAGCTAGTCGATAAATGGATGAATAATCGCGCGTACTACAAAACGCAGTATGTTTCCGCTAACTTAGATAACCCCGATCAACGTATTCAACAAGATGTGCAATCCTATGTGCGAACTACGCTCTCTTTAAGTACTGGGGTGATTGATGCCGTCACCTCCATGATTTCTTATACGATCTTATTGTGGGGATTAGCGGGACCAATGATGGTATTTGGTACTGAAATTCCACGCATGATGGTGTTCTTGGTATTTGCTTATGTGATTATCACTACCGCGATTGCATTCCGTTTAGGGCGTCCGTTAATTATGTTGAATTTTGTCAACGAACGCTTAAACGCTAACTATCGTTATTCTTTAATTCGCATCAAAGAATATGCGGAAAGTGTGGCATTTTATGCGGGTGAGAAAGTTGAGAGTAGCCAACTTTATAAACAATTTGGCGCAGTGATCAATAACATGTGGGATATTGTTTATCGGAGCTTAAAATTCTCTGGTTTTAACTTAGTGGTAAATCAAGTTTCTGTAGTGTTTCCTTTGCTTATTCAAGTCGGTCGTTATTTCGAGAAACAAATTAAATTAGGCGATCTTATG
>CAJMPC010000146.1:0-4209 GCA_905215245.1 uncultured bacterium
CACCAGTCAACATCTTATTCCTCCTGTTTGTTAATAAATTTACAAAAAAGTAAAATATTTTCAAAATTCTTGACTATATTTAGCGGTTATTATGATAGAATATCCACAAATTTAAGTCAGGCATAAAATGTTACAAAATATTCGAATTGTTTTGGTTGAAACATCTCATAGTGGGAATATCGGTTCAGCCTCGCGTGCGATGAAAACAATGGGATTATCCAACCTTTATTTGGTCTCGCCAAAATCGGTGGATGAGCAATCTATTGCATTAGCTGCAGGCGCTGATGATGTTGTGCGTAATGCCCACATTGTTGATACTTTTGAACAAGCAATAGAAGATTGCTCATTAGTAATTGGGACCAGTGCGAGATTACGCCATTTACAGAGTACGTTGATTGAGCCAAGAGAATGTGCGGAGAAAGTCAGTGCACATCAAGGCCAAGTCGCAATCGTGTTCGGTCGTGAGCGTGTTGGACTCACAAATGAAGAATTACTTAAATGTCATTATCATTTAAATATCCCTGCTAATCCTGAATATTCTTCGCTAAATTTAGCGATGGCAGTACAGTTGGTAAGTTATGAAATGCGAATGGCATTTTTAGTGAAAAATAGAACGGAAACTGCACTTTCAACAATAGAAAATATCTATCCAACAGCACAAGAAATGGAGTATTTTTTTGCTCATACGGAACAGGTGTATCAGTCTCTTGGTTTTATTCAAAATCAAGGGGTTATACAAAAGTTAAGACGACTTTATAACCGTTCTTCTCTAGAAAAAAATGAATTAAATATTTTGCGAGGAATGTTAAGTGCGGTTGAAAAACGCCTTAATCTGCAAAAAGACTAAAATTGACTATCATAGTCAGATATGTAAACTATCCAAACGACGGTTAATAGGGATGCTTTATGAAACTTACATCTAAAGGACGATACGCAGTTACCGCAATTTTAGATATCGCATTACACGCAGGGACAGATCCAGTTTGTTTAGCGGATATCTCAGAACGTCAAAATATTTCACTTTCTTATCTTGAGCAATTATTTGCAAAATTGCGTCGAGGAGGATTAGTAAAAAGCGTTCGTGGCCCAGGTGGTGGCTATCGTTTAGCGTTACCAACTGATCAAATTTCTATCGGTATGGTGATCTCTGCTGTAAACGAGAACATTAATGTCACAAGATGCCTTGGAAAGGGGAATTGTAAAGGTGGGGTTGAATGTTTAACTCATACTTTATGGCAAGATTTAAGTGATCGCATTTCTGATTTTTTAGATGAGATTACATTAGCTGAGCTTGTAGAGAAAAAAACTGGGAAGCATAAAGCTCACAAAGATTTTGATGACTTAATTGTAGTCAACCAATAATGGGAAAGTAGATTAAAGTGCGGTCGAGTTGATAGCATTTTTAGTAGTTATTTAGGAGTGAAAATGAAATTACCAATTTATTTAGATTATGCAGCGACATGTCCAGTGGATGAACGTGTAGCTAAAAAAATGATGGAATATTTAACCATTGATGGTGTATTCGGTAATCCAGCATCTCGTTCACATAAATTTGGCTGGCAAGCTGAAGAAGCGGTTGATATTGCACGTAATCAAATTGCGGATTTGATTGGCGCAGACTCACGTGAGATCGTGTTTACTTCTGGCGCAACAGAAGCAGATAACCTTGCAATTAAAGGTGCGGCACACTTTTATCAAACAAAAGGTAAACACATTATTACTTGTAAAACTGAGCACAAAGCCGTATTAGATACTTGTCGTCAGTTAGAGCGTGAAGGCTTTGAAGTCACCTATTTAGATCCAGAAGAAGATGGTTTAATCGATCTTGAGAAATTTAAAGCAGCATTGCGTCCAGACACAATTGTTGTGTCAATTATGCATGTGAATAATGAGATTGGCGTGATCCAGGATATTAAAGCAATTGGTGAGCTTTGCCGTGCAAATAAAACGATTTTCCACGTAGATGCGACCCAAAGTGTCGGTAAAGTAGAAATTAATCTTGCTGAATTACCGGTTGATTTGATGTCAATGTCTAGCCACAAATTGTACGGGCCAAAAGGTATCGGGGCATTATATGTTTGTCGTAAACCTCGCGTTCGTTTAGAAGCAATTATCCATGGTGGTGGTCACGAGCGTGGTATGCGTTCTGGTACATTACCTGTACACCAAATTGTTGGTATGGGTGAAGCTTATCGTATTGCAAAAGAAGAAATGGCGACAGAGATTCCTCGTATCAGAGCTTTACGCGATCGTTTATATAATGGCTTAAAAGAAATTGAAGAAACCTATGTAAATGGTTCAATGGAGCACCGTGTAGCAAATAACTTGAACATCAGCTTTAACTATGTTGAAGGTGAATCCTTAATGATGGCATTGCGTGATGTGGCAGTTTCTTCTGGTTCTGCTTGTACTTCAGCGAGTTTAGAGCCATCTTATGTATTACGTGCATTAGGTCGTAATGATGAATTAGCACATAGCTCAATTCGTTTCACACTTGGTCGTTGGACAACGGAAGAAGAAATTGATTACACCATTAATTTAACACGTAATGCAGTAGCAAAACTTCGTGAATTATCGCCACTTTGGGATATGTTCAAAGAAGGTATTGATTTAAACACTATTGAGTGGGCTGCCCACTAATTTTCAAGACGGCTTGACCGCCTGATAGCAACTTATTTAGGAAAGGAAAATAATATGGCATACAGCGAAAAAGTTATCGATCATTACGAAAATCCACGCAATGTTGGTTCAATGGACAAAAAAGATAATTCTGTGGGAACCGGCATGGTGGGCGCGCCAGCTTGTGGTGACGTTATGCAGTTACAAATCAAAGTAAATGACAGCGGCATTATTGAAGATGCAAAATTCAAAACTTATGGTTGTGGTTCTGCGATTGCTTCTAGCTCTTTAATTACCGAATGGGTAAAAGGTAAATCTTTAGATGAAGCCGGCTCAATTAAAAACAGCCAAATTGCGGAAGAACTTGAATTACCACCGGTAAAAGTTCACTGCTCAATTTTAGCAGAAGATGCAATTAAAGCCGCTATTGCTGACTATAAAAATAAACAAGGTAAGTAATCAAAGTGCGGTTGAAAATGACCGCACTTTATCAATTTAAGGATCAGAATATGTCTATAACACTCACTGAAAAAGCGGCACAACGAGTTCGTACTTTTCTTGAAAATCGTGGGAAAGGCATCGGTTTACGCTTAGGTGTGAAAACATCAGGTTGTTCGGGTTTAGGCTATGTGCTTGAATTCGTTGATGTGCTCAATGATGACGATCTTATTTTTGAGCAGCATGGCGTGAAAGTGGTAGTCGATCCAAAAAGCTTGGTTTATTTAGATGGCATTGAGCTAGATTATGTCAAAGAAGGCTTGAACGAAGGCTTTAAATATAACAATCCAAATGTGAAAGAATCATGTGGATGTGGTGAAAGTTTCCATGTTTAAGGAATAAAGATGACAAATCCTTTTGCTATTTTTGATTTGCCCGTTGCTTTCAATGTTGATCAAGCCCTTTTGTCTGAACGCTATTTAGTGCTTCAAAAGAGTTTGCATCCGGATAATTTTGTTACGGCAGATGCGCAAGAACAACGTATCGCAATGCAAAAGTCGACAGAAGTTAATGATGCATTAAAAACCTTGAAAGACCCGATTCTACGCGCAGAAGCGATTATTGCGTTAAATACGGGAAAAACACAGGATTTAGAACAAAAGAGCACACAAGATATGGCATTCCTAATGCAGCAATTAGAATGGCGAGAAGAGCTCGAAAATATTGAGCAAAGCCAGGATGAGAATGCATTAGAATCCTTTGCGAAACGCGTTAAAAAAGAAACAAAAGAAATGTTGACCGCACTTGAAGAACAACTAAATGAGCAACAATGGTCAACTGCTGCACAGTTCTGTGATAAATTACGTTTTCTAAAAAAATTGGCGGATGAAATAAGCCAAGTAGAAGAACGTCTATTTGAATTATAATCTTGAGGGCGTTTAATACGCCCTTTTCGCTATTGATAAATGGGCTATCGCCCTCATACTAATGAAATCCGATTATGCAAACTTTAGAACAACTGACTGATGCCTCAAAATCTGCTTGGGGAACCATTTCCCAATGGATTGAGCATGCTCGTAATCATTGTGAAGTGATTAAAAAAGATCAATCTAGTGCAGAACGTGAGCTTTTCACTATGCAAATGCCAACGTC
>CAJMPC010000147.1:0-4203 GCA_905215245.1 uncultured bacterium
TTCTTACAACAAATTCAAACGCAGCAAAAAAGCAATAATGAGCTACAAGAGACACTCATTGATGCGGATTCTGAAATTCAGAAAAACAATAGCGATCTTCAAAATCTTAAAAAACAGCTAAGCACGCCAAATAACACCGATTATGCTTCGCAAAGTTTAGCGAATTTGCAGGCTCAGGTTGAGAAACTGACCAATCAACAACAAGATGCTCAATCTGCATTAAGTGCCGTGAATACACAACTTGCAGGGCAAAGCGCTGTATCCGAACGCGCCCAAACAGCCTTAACAGATAATGTTAAACGTACGCAAGAATTGAATCAGAAATTGGCTGATCCAACAACCAGTTCGCTATTAAAACAGCAAATTCAACTTGAGTTGCAATTGATTGAGCTAAAAAATGCGTACAATCAAATTTTATTAAAAAATAGCGATCAATTTACGGTTCTTTACCAGAGCCGTTATGACTTATTGAATACACGTGTTCAAGCGCTACAGAAACAAATTGCCGCCATTCAAGACGTGATTAATCAAAAGAATTTGGCTAAAACACAAAACCAAGTTGAGCAAGCACAACAACAAAGCCAAAATGTTGAGCAAAATCCGTTGATTCAGAAAGAATTGAATTTGAATGCACAGCTTAGCCAATATTTACTTGAGCAAACTGAGAAAACCAATACATTAACGCAAGATGAATTACGCATGCGAAATGTATTGGATAACTTGACGCAGACACAGCGTACCATTGATGAGCAAATCAGTGCGTTACAAGGCACGTTGGTGCTTTCTCGCATTATTCAGCAACAAAAACAAAAATTACCGACCAATTTAAATATTCAAGGTCTTTCAAAGCAAATTGCGGATTTGCGTGTACAGATCTTCGATATTACGCAGAAACGTAATGAGCTTTATGATATTGATGCTTATATCAGTAAAATAGAGCAGGATGAAAATAAATCGTTTACAGCGGCAGAAAAAACACAATTAACCAATTTACTCACTGAACGTCGTAAAGTAGGGTCAGATTTAATTAAGTCGTTGAATAACCAATTGAATTTGGCGATTTCCTTAGAGTTAACCCAACAGCAAATTACTCAAATCAGTGATCAGATTCAGTCTAAACTCGACCAACAAAGTTTCTGGGTAAAAAGTAATAATCCAATTAATCTTGATTGGTTCAAGAAATTACCGATGTCACTCAAAGCACAATTTGATGGCATTGGAAAGAAAATCGGCTTTCCGACAAACTTTGATAATTTGCCGTATTTACTCACTTACGTCTTTATTTTGTTTGTGATTGGTGGATTGATTTTTAAATTTAAAGAGTCGATTAAACAACGCTTAGCTGTGATTAATGGTGAGATTAACACGCTTCGTTCGGATAGCCAATGGCATACGCCACTTGCGTTATTTTATACGGCGCTTTTATCGTTATCAGGCACCCTGTGGTTCTTAGCGACTTGCCAACTTTTAGGCTTTTTCTTGGTGAAAAATCCACAAGAATTTTGGGAATGGTCACTTCGCATGGCTGCCTATTGGTGGTTCTTTAGTTTTATCTTAGCTATTCTTCGTCCGAATGGTATTTTAGTGTGCCATTTTGGTTTTACTAAAGAGAGTGCAGCGAGCCTACAAGACGTCACGAAACGTATTATTGTTTCTGTTGTGTTATTACTGAATACGTCAATTTTCAGTAATGTCATGGATACAGGTTTAGCAAATGACGTATTGGGTGAAATTAATACCATTGTTGCTTTGCTTTTCTGCATTGTAATTATTGCACCACGTTTTATTCGTACTGAAAAATCATTGAGTTCAACGACAACAGATAAGCGTGATAGAACCATTTTCAAAATTGTACGAATCTTATTGCAATTGGTCCCTGTTATTTTAATTGCACTAATTGCTTTAGGCTATTATTACACCGCCTTAAATTTAATTACGCATATTATTAATACCTACATTGCATGGGTGGTGTGGTCGTTGGTGCGTCATACAATTTATCGTGGTGTCACCGTAGCATCAAGACGTTTAGCTTATCGTCGTTTACAAGAAAAACGTCAGCAAAAACAACAAGATTCAAGTGATGCTTCAGCCTCTGATGATGTGGTTGTGATTACCGAACAAGAAGAAGGATTGGACTTAAATGAAGTGCGTAGCCAGTTACTACGCTTTGCCGATCTCTTTATTTGGACCGCACTTTTTGTCATCTTTTATTATGTCTGGTCAGATTTAGTTACGGTGGTAAGTTATTTGCGTGATATTACCTTGTGGCAACAAACTTCAACAACTGAAGCGGGCGTGGTGACCGAAACGATTTCACTCTTTAACTTGATTGTTGCGTTAATCATTGTTGTGATTACCTATATTTTAGTGCGTAATATTCAAGGTATTTTAGAAATATTACTCTTCTCCCGAGTGAAACTTTCACAAGGTACGCCTTATACCATTACAACATTATTAACCTATATCTTGGTTGCAGTGGGTGGCGCATGGGCATTTTCTACCCTTGGAATGTCATGGTCTAAATTACAATGGTTATTTGCCGCCCTTTCCGTTGGTCTCGGTTTTGGTATGCAGGAAATTTTTGCGAACTTTGTTTCCGGCATCATTTTATTATTTGAGCGTCCAATTCGTGTGGGCGATACTGTGACAATTAACGATGTAACAGGTACAGTAGCGAAAATCCGTATTCGCGCCATTACGATGATCGATCCGGATCGAAAAGAAGTGATTGTGCCAAATAAATCTTTTGTAACCGGACAAGTGACTAACTGGGCATTATCTAACACCGTTACTCGTTTGGTTGTATCTGTTGGGGTGGCGTATGGTTCAGATTTAGACTTAGTGAAACGCTTATTATTGCAAGCCGCACATGAGCAACCAAGCGTCTTAAAAGATCCAGAACCAAGAGCGCTATTTTTAACCTTTGGGGCAAGTACATTAGATCACGAATTACGTGTTTATGTAGGGCAAGTATCTGAGCGAAATGATACGCTTGATGCACTCAATCGCCGCGTGAATGAGTTATTTGCAGAAAATAATATTGATATTGCATTCAATCAATTAGATATTTTTATTAAGAATAAAGATACGGGTGAGGAAATTCCATTTATTGATGTGGCAAAATTAGCCCAAAATCATTAATTAAAGAGAGAAAATATGGCAGGGAATACTATCGGACAACTTTTTCGTGTGACGACCTTTGGGGAGTCACATGGTATAGCATTAGGCTGTATCGTAGATGGCGTACCGCCGAATCTTGAATTATCGGAAGCGGATATTCAACCTGATTTAGATCGTCGTAAACCGGGTACATCACGCTATACCACACCTCGTCGTGAAGACGATGAAGTACAGATTTTATCTGGGGTATTTGAGGGTAAAACAACGGGTACCAGCATTGGAATGATCATTAAAAATGGAGATCAACGTTCACAAGATTATGGTGATATCAAAGATCGTTTTCGTCCTGGGCATGCGGATTTTACCTATCAACAAAAATACGGTATTCGTGATTATCGCGGAGGTGGACGCTCTTCTGCGCGTGAAACCGCCATGCGTGTTGCTGCGGGAGCGATTGCGAAGAAATATTTACGTGAACAGTTTGGCATTGAAGTACGTGGCTTTTTGAGTCAAATTGGCGAAGTGAAGATTGCACCACAGACTATCGATAAAATTGATTGGGATAAAGTGAATAGCAATCCATTTTTCTGTCCGGATGAAAGTGCGGTCGAAAAATTTGATGAATTAATCCGTGAATTGAAAAAAGAAGGCGATTCGATTGGGGCAAAGCTAACGGTGATTGCAGAGAATGTTCCTGTTGGTTTAGGTGAGCCCGTATTTGATCGACTTGATGCAGATTTAGCCCATGCTTTAATGGGGATTAATGCTGTTAAAGGTGTAGAAATTGGCGACGGTTTTGTCGTGGTTGAACAGCGAGGCAGTGAACATCGTGATGAAATGACACCCAATGGTTTTGAAAGCAACCATGCTGGCGGTATTTTAGGGGGCATTAGCTCTGGTCAACCAATTATTGCAACGATTGCATTGAAACCGACCTCTAGTATCACTATTCCAGGTCATTCCATTAATTTAGCGGGCGATCCTGTCGAAGTGGTGACAAAAGGCCGTCATGATCCTTGTGTGGGGATTCGTGCAGTACCCATTGCGGAGGCAATGGTTGCGATCGTGTTACTCGACCATTTA
>CAJMPC010000148.1:0-4195 GCA_905215245.1 uncultured bacterium
GGTGTTGGTTCTTTGTCTGCAAGTAACAATCCATTGTATGTAGTGGATGGTGTTCCTTATGATGGTGATATTTCAGCTATCAACTCACAGGATATTGAGAGTTTGACGGTATTGAAGGATGCTGCTTCTAATGCATTATATGGTGCACGTGGTGCCAATGGTGTAATTTTGGTGACTACCAAAAAAGGAGCTACGGGAAAAGCAACTGTAAATCTGGACGCTAAGTGGGGTACTAACCGTCGCGGTGTGTCTAACTATGATGTTATGACTTCTTCTCAGGAATATGTGGAGAACTACTACACAGCAATGTTGAATGGTTATGCTGGTGGAGATCCCAATAGAGTATTGTCTAATGGAATGACTGGTAATCAGTATATTAACTCATTGCTGTTTTCTAAAGACGGTTTGGGATATCCTGTTTACACAGTGCCTAATGGTGAGGGATATATAGGTGTAGACGGTAAACTTAATCCGAATGCTAAACTTGGCCGAGTGTATGGAGATTACTATATTACTCCTGATGACTGGGAGAAAGAGTTGCTTGACAATGGTAACTTACGCCAGGAATATAACGTAAACATTAGCGGTTCTACTGAAAAAATGAACTATTATATGTCAGCCGGTTATCTGGATGATAGCGGTCTTATCCCAGGCTCATCATTTTCACGCCTTTCATTCCGCCTGAAAGCTGATGGGGAAAACGATCAGCTAAGCTGCTAATGCCCGTCAGTTTCATCACTTCCTGTATGCGTTGTTTTTCCTCTTCGGTTTTTCCTTTACCATCGCCTAAGCCATAAGCAATGTTGCGGTAAACATTTAAATGAGGAAATAACACACCTTCTTGTACCACATAGCCTAATTTGCGTTGCTGGGTTGGTACATTGAGGTTTTCTTTAAAAATAGGTTGATTCTTTAACCAAATCTCACCGCTTGTTGGTTGTTCAAAACCAGCAATGCTACGCAATAAGGTGGTTTTCCCACAACCGGATGCTCCAAGAAGAAACAGAATTTCACCTTTCTCTAATTGCAGAGAGATATTGTGTAAAACCTGGTGGCCATTAAAGGATTTATTCAAATTTTTAATGTCGAGTAATGTTGTCATTTTTATCTTCTCGTTATTTAAAACCGTATCGTTTCAGTAAAAATACAGGAATCCCAGAAAATAGCACTAACATAATGGCATAAGGCGTAGCAGCCGCATATTGTGCATCAGAAGTATATTCCCACACCGCGGTTGAAAGCGTTTTAATGTCATTAGGGGTCAGTAATAGGGTTGCTGTAAGCTCTTTCATTAAGTTTAAAAAAACTAAAGCAAATGCAGCAGCAATCCCAGGTAACATAGCGGGAATAACTAAGGTACGGAAAATATAAAAGTTGCTACGGCCTAAGCTTTGCCCCACCTTTTCGATGTTATCAGACATCTGTTCAAGCGATCCTCGTAAGGTCGTTTGTGCCATGGGAAGATAAAGCATAAAGTAGGCAACGATAACCATGGCAAAGGTTTGATAAAGCGAATACGCATAGTTGATGGTAAAGAAAACTAACGATAATGCGATCACGAGCCCTGGTACTGCATGAAGTAGATAAGGGATGCGATCAAGCCAAATCGTCAATTTACTGCGATAGCGTACTGCTGCCCATACTAATGGTAAGGCACAAATAACCGTAAGTGTCGCACCAAGCGTAGAGATGGTCAGTGAATTAGTGAAGGCGGTAAAAAATTCACCAAAATCGACCGCACTTTCAATGGAATTTCCTACTTTTAGCCAATAAATCAGCATGGTAATCGGTACACCAATACTGAGCACAAAAATGGTTGTAAAGAAACTCACGACTAAAATTTGTTTTCCAACAGAGAGCGTTTTCAGTGGATAAGGGCGTATTACGCCTTTGCCGCTTTGATAGAGTGTTTGTGTGCCTCTAAAACGAATTTCGCCCATCACTACTAGGATACAAATGACCATTAACACACCAGAAAGTAAGGCGGCGGTGTTGTTATTAAAGGCCATTTCATATTCTTGGAAAATCGCTGTAGTGAAGGTTTGATAATTTAAAATAGACACGGCGCCAAACTCTACCAACATATGAAGCGCAATTAATAATACGCTGCTACCGATGGCTGGTTTGAGTTGCGGAAAAATCGCATGCCAGAATGTATAAGCTTGGCTTTTCGCCAATGAAAGGCTCACTTCTTCTAAAGATCGGTCGAGTCTTTTCAAGGTTGCAGCGACAGGGAGATAACCAAGCGGAAAAGAACTCAGCGTCATAATACCGATGGTTCCCCACAAGCCTTCCACTCTGAAGGTGAGACTGATCCACGTAAAACAACTGACAAAAGCCGGAATACAAAGAGGGAGCGTCATGGCTACTTGGAAAAAGCCTTTTCCCCAAAAGCGATAACGTTCTAATAAAAATGCACATAGTGTGCCGAGAATAATGGCAAAAAGTGTGACAAATACCATTAAAAGTAGGGTATTACTGAGCAATTCCCACATTCTTAGGCGCCAAAGTAATTCAATGCTGCGAGCCAATCCGACATCTGCAGCACGCTCAATAACATATAAAAAAGGGAGTAATAATGGCAAACTAATCAGCACGATTAAGGCTATAAGCCAGCGAGGTGGGCGATTAGACACAGAAAAATCCTTTGAAAATATTAGTGTAGAGTAAATAACAGAAGGGCGTGTATTACACGCCCTATATTGCATAGCAAATTAAACTTATTTCAAACCAGCTTCTTCAATAAGTTTGTTTGCGTTGTCTTTGTCTTCAGAAGTCGTTGCAGAAACAACAGGTGCTTCTAATTTCGCATAAGGTTCCATGTTAAATGGAGAAACTACATCGGTACGAAGTGGGTATTCTGCACGTACTGAAACAAACGCTTGTTGTCCTTCTTTACTTGCTAAGAAATCAACGAATTTTTTCGCTTCTTCTTTATTTTTAGAACCTTTTAATACCGCTGCACCAGAATAGGTCACTAATGCACCTGGATCTTGATGACGAATGAAGTAAAGACGTGTTTTGAGGTTATCAGCACCTTTTTCTTTCGCGAGTGCATACCAGTAATAGTTGTTAATTAACGCTGCAGGAACTTCGCCATTTTCAACCGCTTGAAGTGCAACCGTATTCTTCGCATAAAGTTTACCGTTTTCTTTCAGGCCTTTTAACCATTTAAGTGCCGCATCTTTACCTTTTAATTTAGTAATCGCAACAACTTGCTCTAAGAATGCACCTGAAGTTGGAACGTAACCAATTTTATCTTTCCATTTTGGTGTTGCATAATCTAACACGGATTTTTCCATGTCTTTTTCAGATAATTTAGTGTGATCGTAAACCACAACACGAGAACGACCGCTTAATGCAACCCAGTCTTTTTTCGGTGCAACAGGCACGCCATTGTGTGCAGTTTGTTTAATCGTGTCTGCAGAAAGCGGTTCTAATAAGCCCGCATCAGACAGGGCAGCGAAAGGTGCAGTTTGTTCAGAAAAGAATACGTCAGCTGGGGTTTTGTCACCCTCTTCTTTTAATTGACCGGCAAGTTGATCACTTTTCGCACTGTTTAAGGTCACTTTAATGCCCGTCGCTTTGGTAAACGCATCGGCAACGGCTTTTGCACCTTCTTTATGTTGTCCGTTGTAAACGGTAATATCTGCAGAAGCAAAGCCTGCAAATGCCATTAAGCCGGTAAGGGCTGCAATTTGGAAATGCTTAATTTTCATGAAAACTCCTTTATGTTATAGGGCAAATCGCCCATTTTCTGAAAATACAAATTGTCTCATTCTAATATATTTAAAAGAGATAATGCAAATAATTATCAGATAAATTTTCTTATATCAAAATTTCATATTTCATTCTATTTTCTTACTTCGCCCCACGTTGATTTTTCTCCATAATGTCTGGTAGAAATTTCTAATAAGGACAGATATGAATATTCAGCAAATCATTAAACAATATCACCTAGAGCTCTTATTTCAGCAAGGGTCATTTGGGATTGAAAAGGAAAGTCAACGGGTGCATTCGAATGGTTCAATTGTGACATCATTGCACCCTAAAGCCTTTGGTAATCGTCGTTTTCACCCTTACATTCAAACAGATTTTGCAGAAAGTCAATTGGAATTGGTGACTCCTCCGATGAAAAAATTAGAGGATACATTGCGTTGGCTTTCTGCTATTCATGAAGTAACTTTGCGAACTT
>CAJMPC010000149.1:0-4188 GCA_905215245.1 uncultured bacterium
TACGTTTAACTAACACTTGAGCATATTGTGTTGGGTGGAGCGTTAAGAATGCTGCACCGAAACATGCTGAGAAAGTTGGCGTTGGCTCAGTAATACCACGCTCTGTACCAGCTAATTTAGCGGTGAAACCAGATAAGAAGTAGTATTTGGTTTGCTCTGGTGTCAATTTAGACACTGGAGGTAACACACCGAATGCATCCGCAGTTAAGAAAATTACTTTCGTTGCGTGACCTGCACGAGACACCGGTTTAACAATATTATCAATGTGATAAATCGGGTAAGACACACGAGTATTTTCAGTTTTAGAACCATCATCGAAATCAACTGAACCATCTGCACGAACCACGACGTTTTCTAATAATGCATCACGACGGATTGCACGGTAGATATCCGGCTCATTTTCTTCAGAAAGATGGATAGTTTTCGCGTAGCAACCACCTTCAAAGTTGAAGATACCTACATCATCCCAACCGTGTTCATCATCACCGATTAATTGACGTTTCGGATCGGTAGACAGCGTAGTTTTACCTGTACCTGATAAACCGAAGAAGATTGCTACATCACCGTCTTTACCTACGTTAGCAGAACAGTGCATTGCACCTACACCTTTAAGTGGTAGGAAGTAGTTCATCATTGAGAACATACCTTTCTTCATTTCACCGCCGTACCAAGTACCACCGATTAATTGAATACGCTCAGTTAAGTTAAATGCAACGAAGTTTTCAGAGTTCAAACCTTGCTCTTTCCAATTTGGGTTGGTACATTTAGAACCATTCATGACTACGAAATCTGGTTTAAAGGTTTTTAATTGTTCTTCTGTCGGACGAATGAACATATTTTTCACAAAGTGTGCTTGCCATGCCACTTCAGTCACAATACGCACTGCAATACGGTCTTTTTCACTTGCACCACAGAAACCATCCACCACAAATAAACGTTTGCCAGAAAGTTGTTTAGTCACAAGACCTTTCAAGCTTGACCAAGTTTCTTGAGTCATTGGTTTATTATCGTTTTTTGCCACATCAGAAGTCCACCACACAGTATCTTTTGTGGTATCATCTAAAACGATATATTTATCTTTCGGTGAACGACCGGTAAAGATCCCTGTATCAACAGCCACCGCGCCAGTTGTGGTAAGTGTACCTTTTTCAAAGCCTTCTAAGCCTGGTTTTGTTTCTTCTTCAAAAAGTTGTTCATAACTTGGGTTATAAACCACTTCTTTAACATCACGAATACCAACGGCTTCAAGTTCTTTAATTACGTTTTTAACATCAGTCATAGTTCACCTCTTGATTAAAGTTTAAAAATTTTTCCTATGCTCATTGTATGGGAATTGTCAAAAAAAAAATGTTAACTAGATCTCATTTTTGAACATTCATTGGAAAATTCTACCCCTTTCTAGGTGGTTTAAGAGACTGGAATACGACAAGGTTGATTTACCCCTCATATTTCCGATATAGTGAGAACCATTATCAACTTAAAATGCGATAACCATGTTCTCATTTCTGCGTTTACCCTTTTTATTTTGTCTGCTGATGTTTACGCAAAGCACGCAAGCAGAACCTGACTTTAAGATTCCACCTATTCAAGAAAGCATGAAAAAAATGTATCAAATTCAACAAAAAGATTTTACTTTTGAAGACAAACATTACCGCTTGTTTATTGCGGTACCGCCAAAAACATCGCAAAAACTGACCGCACTTTACACCTTAGATGGCAATGCTCAATTTCCAATGGCAGTGAATGCTGTCAATCCCAATAAACCCCTCCCGCTTATTATCGGTATCGGTTATGTATCAGATAAAGCTTACGTCATTGAAGAACGCACGAGAGACTACACTTTTCCGGCAGAAGGTACCGAATTCGCCAAAGGAGGAAAAGCAGCCGATTTTCTACGCTTTATTCAACAAGACGTAAAGCCTTATATTGAACAGCATTTCGATATTAATAAGGAAAAACAATATTTCTTTGGCCATTCTTTTGGTGGGTTATTTGGACTGTACATACTCTTCCATCAACCGGATTTATTTCAATATTACACCTTGGCAAGTCCTTCTCTTTGGTGGGGGAACGGCTCATTTCTACCTCAAAATGAACCATGGATTAGCAAAAAACCATCACATATTCTGATTACATTAGGCTATTATGAAGAGCATCCTGAACAGGATCCGAATATGACCGAAGAACAATTACAGCGTATTAATCAACGGAAACAAATGCGAACAATCAATGCGCATCAATTGGCGGAAATATTGGAGAAACAAGGTAATTCCGTGGAATTTATTTCAATTCCCAATAAAAATCATGGTGGCTCAATTCCGGACGCTATCAAACATTGTTTAGAACAAGTTCAACAATAAAAGGCTATAAAAAATCCCCGTTATCATAAACGGGGATTTTTCTTATTGGGCTTGTTTGAGTTTATCAATCGCTTCTTTATTGAAGAAGTAATGCGTGCCACAACATTCACACTGCATATCAATGCTGCCTTTATGTTCCTCTAAGATTTCCTCAATTTCAGCTTCTGGAATCAGTAATAATGCAGCGCCTGAACGCTCCGGTGAGCAACCACAGAAGAAAGAAACGGCTTGAGGTTCAAAAACTTCCACTACTTCTTCGTGGTATAAACGATAAAGCAATTCTTCTGCAGGCAATCCAAATAACTCCTCATCTTTGACGGTTGCTGCTAAGGTCGTTAAATGCTCAAAATCTTCTGGCGTACCTTGACCATCCGGCATAATCTGTAGCAACATTCCTGCAGCAACTGGTTTGCCGTCATATTCACCTGTACGAATAATAAGTTGGGTTTGTAATTGTTCTGAACGAACAAAATAGTCTTCTAAACATTCCGTAATGGTTGGTTTATCTAAACCGATAACGCCTTGATAACGCTCGCCCTCGGTTGGTGCAATTGTAATCACTAACACACCTTTGCCGATCATATCATGCAAACTCATGCCATCTTGAATCTCACCTTGCACACGGGCTAATGCACGAATTTGTTGCTGATCATTGCCATTAACTAAGGCTAATTTTAATGGACCATCACCTTGAATTTGAACCGTAATATTACCGTTAAATTTTAATGTGGCGGTCAACAAATTCGTTGCCACCATCATCTCACCCAATAAGTTTTGTACAGCTTTTGGATAATGATGGGTATTCAAGGTATCAGTGAAAGTTTGGTTTAATCGCACCCATTCACCACGTACTGCACGGTTTTGAAAAAGGTAACGGTAAAGTTTGTCATTATCTTGAGTGTAATTCATTATTTGTTCCTATTTATTCTTTGAGTAAAAAGTGCGGTCAATTTTGAGAATAAATTGTAAACGTTCAAAAAAGATGTTGTTTTGTTACCGCACTTTGTGCCTGTGCAGTATTATGGGGGTGAAAATCAAAATTACAAGCCAAAAAGAAAAGCGGATAGCTTTCACTATCCGCTCGTTTTATAACGATTAAACTGATAAATTACCAGTATGCACGTAAACCGATAACAGTTTTGAAATCACGGCTACGATCTACAGTGCTGTTTTCGTATTTAGTACGAGTCGCTTGCCATTCTAAGAATGGTTTCACTTTTAAAGAACCTTGATTATATACGTAGTATTCAGTACCTACCATGAATTGACGAGTTCTGTCTGTATCACCAAATTGTTTATCTGTTTTATACGCATACATTGCATATACGTTCCAATCTTCGTTTAAACCTTGACGAACAATCGCACGCACTTCATTTTTAGTACGTTTGTCACCTTGGTTTTTAGTTACTTGACGTTCTAAATCTAAACCATAAGTGGTGTGAACGAAGTTATACGCTAAACCTAATCCATAAGCATTGCGGTAGTATGCAGTATTATTCGCATTTTCAGAAATTTCACGAGTAAAACCAGCTGCTACGGTTACATTTTGGATACTATCAATTGCATGATTGAAGATAAGACCTGTACCCCAAGCATTTTTACGTTTGTTCGCTAAATCAAGGTTTTTCATGCTACGTTTGCTTGAACCACCGTAGTATGCACCAAATTTAACTTTGTTATCACCATAGTTACCGTTGTACACATATTGAGTTACACGACGTGCAGAACCATCTAATAAGCCATCAGATAAGCTATAAGTATTCGCTAAGTCGGTTTGTTTTACTTCATCAGTGATGGTTACCATGTTACCGTAAGTTAATTCACCGAA
>CAJMPC010000150.1:0-4108 GCA_905215245.1 uncultured bacterium
TCGTACAGCTCGGCATTTAAAATATGAATGCCAATCTCTTCTTCCAATTCTCTTTTTAAGGCTTCTTCAGGGGTTTCACCTGCATCAACTTTACCGCCTGGAAATTCTAATGCCTGTGCAAAATCTTGCCCTTCTAAACGCTGGGTCAAATATAGCTGCCCAAATTCATTACGAATAATCCCTGCCGCAACTTGAATGATAGGCTTACTCATCGTTCTTCCTTATCTCAAAATTAGAAAGAGCGGTCATTTTTAGCGGTGTTTTAAAACACGCAAAAATTTAACCGCTCTTTTCCTTAACTAAGCATATCGGGCTTTATTGCCGTGACAATGCTTGTATTTTTTACCTGACCCACAAGGACAAGGTTCATTACGTCCAATATGGCGATCTGAATAGTCCTCGCTTTGAGCTTGCTCTGTGTTTTCACCTACAGGATGATGAGTTTGAGCTTCACGCTCAGCCATTGCTTGACGTGCACGTTCTGCTTCTTCCATCTCTTCCTGCGTACGTACTTTCACACGAGTGAGTGTAGTAATCACATGATGTTTTAAAGAATCTAACATTTCAGTAAACATACGGAAAGATTCTTTTTTGTACTCTTGTTTTGGATCTTTTTGTGCATAACCGCGTAAATGGATACCTTGACGTAAATAATCCATTGCAGCCAAGTGCTCTTTCCAGAGTTCATCAAGGGTTTGTAACATCACGCCTTTTTCGAAATGACGCATGGTTTCTTCACCCGCAAGCGCTTCTTTCGCTTTGTATTCATCTTCCGCTTCTTGAATAATGCGCTCACGCAAGTTTTCTTCGTGAAGATTATTATTTTCTTCTAACCAACGTTCAATTGGTAACTCAAGTCCAAACTCTTGGGCTAAACGCTCTTCTAAACCTTTAATATCCCATTGTTCTTCCAACGATTGTGGTGGAATATATTGGTCAATCACATCGTTAAATACATCGCTGCGGATTGCTTTAATAGTCTCTGAAATATCATCATTATCGAGCAAGTAATTACGTTGTTCGTAAATCGCATGACGTTGGTCGTTAGCCACATCATCATATTCAAGCAAGTTTTTACGACCATCAAAGTGGAAGGCTTCTACTTTTGCTTGCGCCGATGCGATCACCTTAGCAAGCAGCTTAGACTCCATCGCTTCACCTGGTTGGGTGAAGGCTTTACGCATCATATTTAATTTACCTTCATTCAGATAAATACGCATTAAGCCATCTTCTAAAGAAAGGTAGAAACGTGAAGAACCTGGGTCACCTTGACGACCTGAACGACCACGCAACTGGTTATCAATACGACGTGATTCGTGACGTTCTGTCCCGATAATATGTAAACCACCGGCTTGCATCACGATCTCATGATTTTTCTCCCACTCAGCTTTAAGTGCCTCGATTTGCTCTGGGGTTGGGTTATCCAATTTTGCAGCTTTTGCTTTCCAGTTACCACCCAGGATAATATCGGTACCACGACCGGCCATATTGGTTGCAATGGTTACTGCACCTGGCGCCCCTGCTTCAGCAACGATTTCCGCTTCTTGTGCGTGGAATTTTGCATTCAACACATTGTGTTTGATACCCGCTTTATCTAACGCTTGAGAAAGCATTTCAGATTTTTCAACAGACACTGTACCCACTAGAACTGGTTGATTGCGAGCAACGCAGTCTTTGATATCCTCAATAATTGCATTGAATTTGTATTCTTCATTCTCAAACATGACGTCCGTACGGTCATCACGAATCATTGGACGATTTGTTGGGATGACGACAGTTTCCAAACCATAAATTTGTTGGAATTCAAAGGCTTCGGTATCTGCTGTACCTGTCATACCCGCTAATTTGTCATAAAGACGGAAGTAGTTTTGGTAAGAAATAGAGGCAACCGTTTGGTTTTCGCTCTTAATTTCTACGCCTTCTTTCGCTTCGATCGCTTGGTGTAAACCATCAGACCAACGACGCCCAGCCATAGTACGGCCAGTGTGTTCATCGACGATCACGATCTCGCCATCTTTCACGATATAGTCTACATCGCGCTCAAATAAGGTGTTTGCACGTAATGCCGCCATAACGTGGTGTAACAACACAATACGCGCTGGTGAATAAAGGGAATCACCTTCTGGCATTAAACCTTGTGCGATTAACCACTCTTCTACTTTTTCTTGACCGCGTTCAGTTAAATACGCTTGTTTGGTTTTAAGATCTAGAGTGTAATCGCCTTCACCAGTATATTCTTCCGTATCTTCTTTTTCTTGCTTAATTAAATTCGGAATTAATTTATTTACCGCAATATAAAGTTCAGAACTGTCTTCCGCTTGACCCGAAATAATCAATGGCGTACGTGCTTCATCGATTAAGATAGAGTCCACCTCATCCACTAAGGCATAGCCTAAATGACGTTGGAAACGTTCTTCTTTGGAATGCGCTAAGTTATCACGAAGATAATCGAAACCTAATTCGCTGTTTGTCGCGTATGTAATATCTGCCGCATAAGCTTCACGTTTTGCTTCAGGCGGTAAGCCAGGGATATTCACTCCAACAGTCATACCTAAGAATTCAAATAACGGACGGTTGGTATCCGCGTCACGACGAGCTAAGTAATCATTCACTGTCACAACATGTACGCCTTTACCTTCTAACGCCATCAAATAACAAGGCAAGGTTGCGGTTAAGGTTTTACCTTCACCCGTACGCATCTCAGCGATACAACGGTTTGTTAACACCATACCACCGATTAATTGCACATCGAAATGACGCATACCGAGTACACGTTTACCCGCTTCACGCACGGTAGCAAACGCTTCAGGTAAAAGTTGTTGTAAGGTTTCACCGTTAGCTAAACGGCTACGGAACTCGTCAGTTTTTGCTCTTAATTCATCATCACTTAATGCCTCAAAAGCCGGCTCCATTTTGTTGATTTTCGCAACTTGTTTTCTTAATCTGCGTAAAATACGTTCGTTACGGCTGCCAAAAATTTTTGTTAAAAAACTCATAATTTCTCTTTCAAATAAAAAATAAAAAGGATCATCCGATTAAAAAATCGGCTCGTTCAAAGATAAAAGAAAATTAAATGATGGCTGGGCTGGCACGAATAGGGGCAAAAACAGGAAACTCTGCCGCAATAAAGTGCGGTTGAATTTTTTCGTGTTTTTGATTGGAATGGGTTTTGTGATTTGTTGGCTGAGGTTGAACCTGCAATGCTTGACGAATTTCACGCACCGCAATCAACATATGTTGTTCAGATGATGTTTGGTAATTTTCGCCACTCATATTTGATGAAGGCGGCGCCTCCAATCCCTGAGCAACAGGTAAAGCAAAAATCGCAATCATGCTTAACAGCAACTGCGACCAGAAATTTGTTTTACCTTTGTTTGATTTCATCATCTTATTGTCTCTGACAAAATTTGTGTGTATTGTATCGGAAATTCAACATAAAGTCATTATTGGGGTATTTTTGTGGAAAACAAGCATGAGCGTTATCAAAAAGCCATGAATATTATTGATGTGCTAGAAGGATCACAATTTGCCAAAATCATGCAGAAAGGGTTAATGTTGAATGAACTGAACCAAAACATCAGCCGCCTTTTCCCTCAAGAATTTAAAGGACTTTTTCGGTTAGGCTCCATCACAGATGGGAAACTCTTTATCGAAGTCAAAAGTGCGGTCGTTCGCCAAGGGATTTTATTTCGCCAACGCGAATTACTCGCTGCAATTCAACCGACTTATCCAGAAGTAAAAGGCTTTGAGATTAAAATCAATCCAGAATTAACCTGCTAAACTAACCTTTAAAGATAGGGATTAATTCTTTTACTTTAACTCGTTTTTCTGAAGATTGACTGATCGAGCGCTGTACTTTAACGCGTTTAAATTTTGCCCCTTTATAAATCTCACGCGTAAATTTCGTATCGTGGTTAGAAATCACAACAGAAATTTGCTTTTCTTTGAATAAAATGCTACACTGATAAAAACCGAACCGAAAGGAGCAACTCCATGCTGATTTATATTATTCTGATGCTTGCACTCGCCTATTTTTTTCAGAAGGAAGGGCAGAAGCTTTTAGCAGGCAAATCCAAGCTTCTGGCGGAATTCTGTCAGGATGCCTACG
>CAJMPC010000151.1:0-4085 GCA_905215245.1 uncultured bacterium
CTAAAAAAAGACGATTTGCTACAGAAGAAAGGCTTCCCTATTTCTTATGATACGGCCAAATTAATTCGTTTTTTAGCTGATATCAAATCAGGCAAGCCATCTGTAAAATCGCCTATTTATTCTCATCTGACTTACGATATTGTTCCTGATAAGTTCGATATTGTCGATCAACCAGATATTTTAATTTTAGAAGGACTAAACGTTCTTCAAACAGGTTCAAATAAAGCCAATCAAACCTTCGTGTCTGACTTTGTGGATTTCTCCATTTACGTTGATGCAGACGAGAGCTTGCTCAAAGAATGGTACATCAAACGATTCTTAAAATTCCGTCAAAGTGCTTTCACCAATCCGGATTCTTATTTTAAACATTACGCTAATCTCTCTGAGCAAGAAGCCATTGAAACAGCCAGTAACATTTGGGATAACATTAACGGATTGAATTTAAGACAAAATATTCTGCCGACTCGTGAGCGCGCCAATCTCATTCTTAGGAAAGGTGAAAATCACGAAGTTGAGTTAGTGAAATTAAGAAAATAAAAAAGAGCGGTCAAATTGGCCGCTCTTTTTCTCACTACCTTACGACATTCTACCATTCTCAATGCCAATCACCTGATCGCAAATCGCCATGGTAGATTGACGATGACTCACGAGAATAATCAATTTTTCTGCTTTCACGTTCAACAATGATTTCAAAATCATCGCTTCGTTTAAGCTATCCAAATTACTGGTCGGTTCATCGAGTAAAATAATCGGTGCGTTGTGTAGGAATGCACGAGCAATACCGATACGCTGTTTTTCACCATCAGAGAGGTTACCGCCTAATTCCGTCATTTTCGTTTGATAGCCTTCTGGCAAGCTTAAAATGAAATCATGAATTGACGCTTTCTTCGCAGCTTCCATAATTTCTTCTAACCTGGCATCACGGCGCGCAAGGCGAATATTTTCCTCGATGGTTTCGTTGAAAATATAGGTTTGCTGAGTAATGTACGCCATATTGTCTCGTAAACTACGGGTGTTGATATTCGGTAAAGTTTCACCGTTAATTTTAATGCTGCCTGATTTAGGATCGTAAAAACGCATCAGCAGTTTTAACAGGGTACTTTTACCACTGCCGCTTCTGCCGTGAATACCTAAAATTTCACCCTTTTTCACAGACAAGCTGACATCCGATAAAATTTGTTCTTCACCATAAGTAAAGTTTACATTCTCAACATCAATGCGAGAAACCTCTTTTAAATCGACCGCACTTTCTACGTCTTTTAATTCGGGTTCTTCTGCTAGCAAGCTCAATACACGCTCACCTGAAGCCAAGGTTTGTAACAAGTTGCTTGAAAGGTTACTTAACGCAATAACGGGACCATAGCTCGACATCAATAAAATCACGCCAATTAAAAAGGCAGAGAAATCAATCTTATCTAGACTAAACAAAATTAAGCCGGTGAATAACATAATGATGTTAAATGCTGATACTGCTACTTCAGTATAAACACGCACTTTCGCTTCTTGGTCTTTAATGCGCTCAAAAGCCGTATCAATTTTTTGGCTGCGTTGTTGGATTTCATCTAACCGTTGTTTCGCATAACCGAAAAGCTGAATTTCTTTCATACCTCGCACACTGTCGAGGAAGAAATCATTCATTTCGCCCACTAATTCACGATAGCGTCTGCCATCTTCACGCGCCAATTTGGTGGTAATAATGGGTAGAATCACACCCACCGTTAAATAAGCGGCTAATGCAACAATCACAAACCAACCTGAAAGATGTGCAAAGACCAGCAATAAAATCGCAGAAGTAAAGAAAGCGATCATAATTGGTGCAATAGTGTGCGCATAAAATACTTCGAGCAATTCGATATCGTTAGTCACCAATGACACTAATTGCCCCGCTTGTTTGTCTTGCAACTTCACAAAAGCCAAACGGCGTAAGGAAGAAAATACTTTATCTCGCAATAATGCCAATAATTTAAAAGCAATATAGTGCCCTGACATTTGCTCTAAATAACGCAACGCGCCACGAGCCACCGCTAACACGATAAGTGCGGTCAAAATTCCAGAAAAACTTAAATGGGTGTCAAAGTTTAATAAATTTACTAAACCCATCGCACCAAGTACCATAATAAAAATAGCGGCAAGAAAACCGAGCGTTCCCATGGTAATGGTAAACGCCATAATGTGCGCCAGTGGGGTCACTAATTTCAACAAATGCCCCATTACAACAAAACCATTTTTACGCATTTGCCACCTCTCTAATTTGTTCTAAATCTTTTTGTTGTTGGAACATTTCCGCATATGCACCTTGTTTTGCCATTAAGTCTTGATGTGTGCCTTGCTCAATTAATTTGCCTTGTTCAAGCACATTAATGCAGTCGGCATTCACGGCATTGGCCAAGCGGTGAGAAATCATCACAATGGTTTTTTGTTGTTTAAATTGTTGAATGAACTGCAAAATAATTTCTTCGCTTTCTACATCAATATTACTGGTCGCTTCGTCAAAAATATAAAGCGCCGCATTGTGTAATAACGCGCGAGCTAACGCTAAACGTTGAATTTGTCCGCCAGATAAATTCGCACCACGGCTTAATAACGGCATATCTAATCCACCGTTATCTCGAACGAATTGCGCCAAATTGACTTGTTCTAAACACGCATAAATTTGCTCATCTGTGGCATCAACTTTCGCCATCGTCATATTTTCACGTAATGAGCCTTTAAATACATAACTGCTGTGGCTCACTAAAGAGACTTTTTCATAAAACGAATGACGATCAATCTCTTGAATTTCTTGGCCGTTGAATAGAATTTTTCCTTGTTGTGCCTTATTAAAGCCCATTAGCAACGACACCAAGGTAGATTTACCACAACCACTTTTACCCACAAATACCGTAAGCTGATTTGGTAAGATGCTTAAATCTAAGCCAACAATCGCGGGCTTCTCTTCACTGTAAGCAAAGTGCAGATCTTGAATATCCACCTGAATTGCGCTTTTCGCTGCAAAATCGACCGCTTGTGTTTGAGTTTCTACTGGGGTATCAAGCAACGTAAAGATCTTGTCTGATGCGGCTTTACCATTCATCGCCACATGGAAGAAAGAACCCAATAAACGAAGTGGAATAAAGAATTCAGAAGAAAGCAAAATAAACAAAATCACGCCTAATACGGTTAATTGATCCGCTTGGAATTGCAACAAAGCCGTTAAAATCCCGATTGCCGCACCACCGTAAGCAAGTAAATCCATCAGAGACACTGAGTTAAGCTGCATAGTGAGCACTTTCATGGTAATTTTGCGAAAATGTTCCGCTTCTTCATCCATTGCTTTTGCTTTATAAGCATCATCTTGATAGATTTTCAGCGTAATTAAACCTTGTAGGTTATCTAAGAAACTGCTGCCTAATCCCACATAAATGGACCAATATTTTGCCAAGAGTTTTTTCGCAATTTTATTCACCGCAATAATCGACATTGGAATCAGCGGCACGCAAATCAGCAAAATCACGGCTGTTTTAAAGCTGAAAAAGATCAGAAAAGCGAAGAGTGTAAGCGGTGCAAGCAAGCTATAAAAAAGCTGAGGCAAATAACGTCCGAAATAAATTTCAAGTTGTTCTACGCCTTCTGAAGCCACTTGGATAATACTTGAAGTAGATTGTTGATTCACTTGGTTAAGTGGCATCGAAGCCAATTTGCGATAAATGAGGCTACGCAACTCATGTTTCACTTTCGTACTGGCAAAATAAGAAGCCTGCACCGATTTTTTACCCGCAAAGGCACGCAATGCCAAAGCAGCAACCAAAACGATGCCCAAAATGACCGCACTTATCGGGCCCAATTCATTAAAATAAGCCGCCTGTAAAATATAAGAAAACACGACGGCACTGATAATCCCGCCAATTAACGCCACCCAATTCCATAACACCGTGATGCCAATCCATTTTTTACTATCGGCCACCGTGTTAATTAGGCGTTTATCTATCATCATAATGATTGCTCCTAAAAACAAAAAAGAAGTACGCACATTACTATGCGTACTTTGCTATAAAAAATTTAATAATTAAAAACGAATTTCAACAGATGCTGCGAAATTACGCCCT
>CAJMPC010000152.1:0-4032 GCA_905215245.1 uncultured bacterium
ACATTAGATGGCGAGTGGATTTGTCATACTATCCCGACGAAAGATAGACAAACTTATGATCGTTTAGATCATTTTGTTTTGAAATCTGATGGAACCGGGCTATTGCGAGGTATTTCTAGCATTGAATTAGATAGAGAGAGCACAATTCGTTATTTAACCAAAGGCAAGGTGAAATGGCAGGCTCAAAATAATGTCTTGAGTTTTGATTTTATCGATCGTGCTATGGTGCCGGCTCATAGTAAAAATGTGGCTAAAGTCATCAAGCAAAATAAAGCTTTACAAAAACAAGAAAAAGAACAGTTGGCTGCATTTTATAGTAAATCTGGTAATCATACGGATATGTCAATTGAACTGAAACAAAATGGCAATCAACTTATTCTCGGTAAGGATTTTGAAACTTGCCGACGAGTGACAGAAAATGACAAGGACATTCAGTTATTGAATAAATGGTTTGTCAAGAAATAGAGTCGATAAAGAAAAACAAATACGATTTCAACCGCACTTTATTTTTTAAAGTGCGGGAATCTAATTAATAAAAGGAGAATTATGATGAGAAAATTAGTATTAAGTAGTTTTATCGCAGTATTGTTATCGGGATGTGCAACGGCACATCAACAAACGGAACAGGAAAAAGCCTTAGTCGGCGATTGGATTTGCCATGTAAAACCTGCTGCGAAATCCCCTTTACCGGTTGAGCATTTTGATTATGTCACCTATCACGCAGATCAAACTGTGCTTCTACGCGGCATTTCACAGATTGATACAAAAGAAGGCTGGATGCGTTATTTATTGCAAGCTAAAGCCAAATGGCAGGCGAATGATGGCAAGTTAAGTTATGACTTTACGGATCGTCTATTTAAAACAGCGCATTCACCACAAGTCGCGAAAATTATTGAACAATCTCCAGAATTTAAAGAATATGATAAGGAATTTGTTTCACCTTGTAATAACTGCGGTAATCATTTGGATATGAAGATTAAAATGAAAAGCCCAACAAGGATGACAAATTTTAATACCTATACGAAAGAAACCAGCCAATGCCGTAAACTGGAAGCTGGCGAGAAAACAAAAGAAGTTAAACTAATTGAGAAGTTAGTGAAAGAAAAAGGCTCGATTTAGATAAATGAATGTTTTTCATTGTAATAATGAAAAATATGATCGAAATTTTTGATTAAGTTTTTACTTGGAAACAGGTAAACTATACACAAATAATTCAAACAACGAGGAAAACACAATGTTTAAAAAAAGTATGAACATCGCTGATTACGATCCGGTTCTATGGCAAGCCATTCAGGGCGAAAATCGTCGTCAAGAAGAGCATATCGAGCTTATTGCATCTGAAAACTATGCGAGTCCACGCGTAATGGAGGCGCAAGGTTCACAGTTTACTAACAAGTATGCTGAAGGCTACCCAGGTAAACGTTACTACGGCGGTTGTGAGTACGCAGACATTGTGGAGCAGTTGGCGATTGATCGTGCTAAAGAGTTGTTTGGTGCGGATTATGTGAACGTACAACCACACTCGGGTTCACAAGCGAATGCAGCAGTATATGGCGCATTAATCAATGCAGGCGATACTATTTTAGGGATGGACTTAGCACACGGTGGTCATTTAACCCATGGGGCGAAAGTGAGCTTCTCCGGTAAAATCTATAATTCTGTACTTTATGGTATCACTGCTGATGGTTTAATTGACTATGAAGATGTGCGTCAAAAAGCATTAGAACACAAGCCAAAAATGATTGTGGCGGGTTTCTCTGCCTATTCTCAAGTTGTAGATTGGAAAAAAATGCGCGAAATCGCCGATGAAGTGGGTGCGTATTTATTTGTGGATATGGCGCACGTTGCAGGTTTAATCGCAGCAGGTTTATATCCAAACCCATTACCATACGCACATGTTGTCACAACCACTACTCATAAAACCTTAGGTGGTCCACGTGGTGGTTTAATCCTTTCTTCTTGCGGTGATGAAGAGATTTATAAACGCTTACAATCTTCTGTTTTCCCTGCAAACCAAGGTGGTCCATTAGTTCACATTATTGCGGCGAAAGCAGTATGTTTCAAAGAAGCATTAGAGCCAGCTTATAAAGAATATCAAGCCAACGTGATTAAAAATGCGAAAGCAATGGTAGAAGTGTTTAAACAACGTGGTTATGACGTGGTTTCAAATGGTACAGAAAACCATTTATTCTTAGTCAGTTTCATCAAACAAGGCTTAACCGGTAAAGCAGCAGATGCAGCGCTAGGTAAAGCGAATATCACAGTGAATAAAAACTCCGTACCAAATGATCCACAAAAACCATTTGTGACTTCTGGTATTCGTGTCGGTACACCAGCGGTGACCCGTCGTGGCTTTACTGAACAAGACTGTCGTGAATTAGCCGGCTGGATGTGTGATGTATTAGATGCATTAGGCAAAGAAAACGAAGAACAAGTGATTGCAGCAACCAAAGAAAAAGTATTGGCAATCTGCAAACGTCTTCCTGTTTACGCATAATGCTGATTCAGCTTTTATTTGTGATGTTAGCGGCGGTAAATATCGCCGCTTATTTTTTAATGTGGAAAGATAAAGTCCGCGCAGTTCGTCACGGCTGGCGAATTTCTGAAAATACCTTTTTCTTATTAAGTCTTCTTGGTGGTTTTATTGGCGTTTATTGCGGGATGAAACGCTTTCGCCATAAAACCAAACACTTCAGTTTTAAATTTGTGGTTATCTTAAGCGCGCTTATCTGGTTTGTTTTGATGCCTTATTGGTATTTCGTCTTTTAGTAACGACCAATTATGCAATGAATAACGATGAGAGAGAGATACAATGCCCCCCTATGATAGATGAAAGTTTACGATAGGGTTGAGATAGCCTTTATCTCAGTCCAATGATCGAAAAAAGTAAATTTTGCTTATTTTGTGAGCGAAATATTGACATAAATTTACATTCCATAAAGAAATTTCATAAAATCTTTACATATATTTACATAACTCAAAATTTACCTTAATTACTTGTAATTTTTAATAAATCTTTTTTTGGGATGCTTTCTTTTTATACAAAGTTGGCTTAAAATAAGCTGTTCTGACCAGAAGGGTAAGGGAAACTATTATCTAAAATTGTTGTCGCCGCCTTTTTGATGCTGAATTTTTTGGTGCTGTTGCCCAGGCAACAGCTTCTCAACAATCCTAATAAAAAGGAATAAAACTCATGAACAAAGTGTTTAAAGTTATTTGGAATCATGCTACACAAACGTGGACAGCAGTTTCTGAACTTGGGCATGCTAAGGGTAAAACCAAGTCTAAAAAGATCGTTAAATTGACCGCACTTGCAGGTGCTGTGCTTAGTATCGTAGGCACTGCTCAAGCTGCTGTAGAAGTGGGTTCAAGTTCTATTACAATTAAATCTGATAACCCAACGGCTGATACCACAACAAAAGGTATAGGTAACATTAATATTGGTACTGGTGCGAAGACCCTGAGAACAGAGCCAGGTGCTGTTGTGTCTCATGATGCTATTGCTATCGGTAGTAGTGCAACAGGTACAGGTGATGCTTCAGTAGCTATTGGTTTAAATTCTAAAGCTGAAGGTCAAAGCGGAGTAGCACTCGGTCAAGGCGCGCAATCCACAACAACTAATACAATTGCAATTGGTAGAGATGGTAAAGCTACAGGGGATCAAGCCCTTGCGATGGCTGCGAATGCAAGTGCATCAGGCGTTCAAACTATTGCTATTGGTACTGATACACAGTCAAGCGGAAAGGCATCTGTTGCCGTAGGTAAGACTGCTTTAGCTACTGCAGACGCAGCGGTTGCTGTAGGTTCGGATGCTCAAGCGACTGCTCAAAATACAGTGGCAGTTGGTATTCACTCTAAAGCGACTAACCAACGTGGTGTTGCAGTTGGTACATATTCAGAAGCGACAGCAGATAACACAGTCGCTGTGGGTGGTTTCTCTAAGGCTGAAGCAGAAAAAGCAACGGCTGTTGGTTTATTAGCAAAAGCGTCTGGCGAATCTTCGTTTGCAGGTGGTGCAGCAGCTAATGCTTC
>CAJMPC010000153.1:0-3976 GCA_905215245.1 uncultured bacterium
CTAAATCAAAAAGCATTGTTTGAGATAAATCAAATTTATCTGCAAATTAAAATTATGCATTGGAAGATAGGCAAAATCCCGATAGAATCCCTCGTCCGAAAATCTATTGAGAAATAATCTAAGGCTGTGGATGTTTTCGCCTTCAGGCGATAGAATATTCGTCCGCTTATCTCTTGGAGAATATTATGCAAGAAAAGTTAAAAGTATTAATTATCGACGACCATCCATTAATGCGTCGTGGTATCAAACAATTAGTTGAATTAGAAGAGAATTTTGAAGTCGTTGCTGATGTAGGAAGCGGTACAGAAGGTATTTCCATTGCGATTCAAGAATCCCCGGATTTAATCATTTTAGATCTGAATATGAAAGGTCTTTCTGGTTTAGACACACTCAAAGGCCTGCGTGCAGAAGGTGTTGATGCGCGAATTTTGATCTTAACCGTATCTGATGCAAAAAATGATATTTTCACTCTCATCGATGCGGGTGCAGATGGCTATTTATTGAAAGATACTGAGCCAGATGTGCTGCTTGAGCAAATTAAACGTATTGCACAAGGCGAAGTGATTTTAAGTGATTCGATTAAAAATTTACTTTTAGAACGCAAACATACCGTTGATCCAATGGATTCACTCACCGATCGTGAAATGGATGTATTACGTTTAATCGCAACAGGTTTATCTAATAAACAAATTGCGGGTCAGCTTTTTATTTCTGAAGAAACGGTTAAAGTGCATATTCGTAACTTACTTCGTAAACTTAACGTTCACTCACGCGTTGCTGCAACCGTCTTGTTCTTTGAGCGAAATGGTCGATAGGTAAGATTAAAACGATAAAAAAGAGCGGTTTTTTAACCGCTCTTTTTGTTATCTTGGTACACCCCGTAATAAAGGAATTGGCTCAAACGGTGCGACTGAGGTTGGCGCAGGAATATCATTAAAAAGTAAGATAAATGGTTTAGGTGGCAAGATTTTTTCATTTCGCCATAAGCTTCCCATACCCACCAATTGAATATCATCGGGTAAATTTTTTATTCCCGATTTCAATACGGCTATGGTATTTGGGCGAGGGTGTCCAATGGCAATGGCTGTGCCATGTTTGCGTGCATATTGAATGGCACTTTGAAATTGGCGTTGAACATCTGCCAAATTATCACTGTCATCTAAAAATACATGACGCTCTAATACACGTACGCCTTGTTCTTTTGCTATTTTTCCCGCAACTGATTTCCCGATAGTGCGACTATCTAAAAAGAATAAATGCTGCTCGCGAAGTGCGGTCATTAAATAAGTCATTAATGTGGAATCGGCCGTGGCTGCACTGCCCATATGATTATTCATTCCAATGGCATTTGGCACAATAGATTTAGCTTTTTTTACTCGCTCATTCACTTGCGCTTCGGATAAGCCTAAAGTCAAACCACCTTCCTCAATTTTAATATTGCTGACCGGCTGCATCGGCATATGAATAAGAATATCGTGATTTTGCGCTTTTGCTTGCTGATTGCGGATTTTGGCATAGGGTGCGGCAGGAATGATGGCGACAGAGATTTCCTTTGGCATTGCTAAAATTTCAGCATCTTCTTTCGGATGATAGCCAATATCATCAATTACAATAGCCAGTTTGCCTTGTGCAAAAGTAAATGCAGAGAAAAGTGCGGTTGAGAAAAAGATCGTATTTCTGACCGCACTTTGAAAGAATACCGTCATTATTTAATCCACCCAGCTGGATTTACAGGCACCCCTTTACGGCTAATTCCAAAGTAAAGTGCCGGTTTAGAGAGCTCACCCGTATTACCTACTTGCGCAATGGTTTGTCCCGCAGACACCAGCTGACCTTGTTTTACAAATACCGCTTGGTTGAAACCATATAAGCTCAAGTCGCTGTCGCCGTGTTTCACAATCACCATATAACCATAGCCATTAAGATGACCCGCTAGAATGACACGACCACTTGCAATAGCTTTTACCGCGGTACCCGTTGGTGCACCGATAACCATGCCTTTCCAACGTACTTCGCCCGCTTGGATTGAACCAAAGGAATATAACGTCGGACCGGAAACTGGACGACTATATTGACGTGCAGCCGTACCTAAACCACTGGTACTGTTAATCAACTTACGTTCTTGATCGGTTGGTTGATAAGGTTTTGAGGTACGTTTTTCTTCCTCTTGTTTTTTCTGAGCAAGGGCTTCACGCTCACGTTGTTCTTGTTGGCGAGCGGCTTGTTCAGCACGTTGAATTTCTTGGCGAAGGGCATTTTCATTCGCTTTCAACGTTTCCAATTTATTCTGATCTTTCGTTAAGTTTTTGTTGAGTTCATTTAACGTAGATTGACGTTCTTGTTGCGCTTTTTGTAATTCTTGTTGCTGTTTCTTTTGCGTAGAAAGCTGATCGCGATGATTTTTTTGTTGGCCTGAAATAGCTTCGCGTTGTTTCGCTAAATTCTCTTGTGTCGCTTTCAGATTGTTAATCATATCAATGCGCACTTGATTTAAGTGTTGATAATACACTTTCATGCGTTCCGCTTTTTTGGCATCTTCCGAAAGCATTCTTTCCAAGGTAGAAGGATTGACACCTGAACGATAAATGGCATCTATTTGCTGTGCGAGCTTCGCTTTTTGCACGCGTTCTTGCTTTTCTAATTGCTTGATTTGTTTTTCGGTTTCCGCCATTTGTTTGCGGATTTCTTGCAAACTTAATTCTGTTTCACGTAATTCACCGACAACGCTATTAATTTTGCTTTCTTGATCTTTAAGACTGGCTTGGAGTTTAGCTTGTGCACGTTTTTGCTCGGCGATCTTCGACTCTTGTTGTTTAATTTGTTTTTGAATTTGGTTGAGATCGTTGCCTTGCGCGAAAGATGAAAAGCCAAGCAGACCGCAAGCCCAAAGTGCGGTCAGTTTTGATAAGATTTTTTTTCTACAATTGCTTTGCTGCATACATCTAAACTTGAGAGAAATTAAGGGACGAATAAGCTTAAATACTAGCATTATTTTTGAGTGGCTAAAAGTTTACAGACGTTTTTTTGCGAAAGATCAGTAAATACCGCCTTTTTGCTTTTAAACATAACGATTTTTTGCTATAAAAGAGCCATTCATTTTTTTATTAATACTTAGGAGATCCTTATGGAATTAGTATTCATTCGTCACGGTTTCAGTGAGTGGAACGCAAAAAATTTATTCACCGGTTGGCGTGATGTGAATTTGACCGAGCGCGGCGTAGAAGAAGCAAAAGCAGCGGGTAAAAAATTGTTCGAGAAAGGCTATGAATTTGATATTGCCTTCACTTCTGTTTTAACTCGTGCAATCAAAACCTGTAACATCGTGTTAGAAGAATCTCACCAATTATGGATTCCTCAAGTGAAAAACTGGCGTTTAAATGAGCGTCACTACGGTGCATTACAAGGCTTAGATAAAAAAGCAACCGCAGAACAATACGGTGACGAACAAGTTCATATCTGGCGTCGTTCTTATGACATTTCTCCTCCAGATTTAGACCCGAAAGATCCAAACTCTGCACATAACGACCGTCGTTATGCAAACATCCCATCTGATGTTGTACCAAACGCAGAAAACTTAAAATTAACCTTAGAACGCGCATTACCATTCTGGGAAGATCAAATTGCACCAGCAATGCTTTCTGGTAAACGTGTTTTAGTGGTGGCGCACGGTAACTCACTTCGTGCATTAGCAAAACACATCATCGGTATTTCTGATGCGGAAATCATGGATTTTGAAATCCCAACCGGTCAACCGTTAGTGTTAAAACTTGATGATAAATTAAACTACGTAGAACACTACTATCTTTAATTTATAAATGATTTCAAAGTGCGGTTAATTTTGACCGCACTTTTTGTTTAAGGAGAATTACGGATGAAAAAATTACTCGCGGTGATTTTTGCCTTGTTACCTGCTTTGGCCTTTGCTGCATCGCCAAATCATACGGCAAAATCAACTCAAACCAAGTCAGTGAAAACG
>CAJMPC010000154.1:0-3935 GCA_905215245.1 uncultured bacterium
ATTTTACCGTTGTAAGCCACTTCAACACCTTTCACTTTGCTCTTACCTTCAAGGTTTACCGCACGGCTTGCATAAGTGGTAAAGTTGATTACTTCGCTGCTAATCGCATTTTTCACGTTGCGAGCGAAATAAGTCACATCAAAGCTGTGACGCCCATCATTGGTTTCAAACAAGAAACCAACATCGCCCCCTAAACTTTTCTCAGGTTGTAAATTAGGGTTGCCGATATAGCGCGCGTTGTAACCGTAGTATTCAGTGATCGTCGGGTTTTGAATCGCCGAACCGAAACTTGCGTGTGCTTTCACATTATTGTGTAAACGGTAAGCGCCGGCGATACGGCCCGTCCATGAATTTTCGTATTCAGAGCTGTCAGTGTAACGACCACTAATATTTAAACTATGATCTGCATCGTGCAGTAAGCGATATTCTGCTGCTAAGCTTTTTTCAACAAGTTTTTTATTACCCGCATTGTTGAAATAAGACGAGTTGAAATCTGTTTTTTGATAGTCAGTTAAGAAGCTTAAACCTTGCGTGAGAGTACCTTCACGATCGAAATTGACATCTAATTGATAGTTTGCATTGAGTTTTTTCGCATCGTAAGCCGATGTGTAGCCAACGGTATCGCTGTCAGTTTTGAGATGGCTTACGCCTACTTTGTGTTTAAGCAATTCATCGTCATTACCTAAGAAACCACTTAATTTGAACAAGGTGTCACGTGTGCGGGTGTAATGACCTTTTTCATCTGTTGCGCTGTTATCAAAGTTAGCGGTTTGGCTGCTGTGAGAGGTTAAGAAATCAAAACCTTTTTGGTTATCGTCATAGCCGAAACGAAGAGAAGCGTTATCACGGCGGAATTTATCGCGTTCGCTTGAACCACCAGTACTTACCGCTGTGCCATCTTGCGCAGTGTAGTTAAAGCGGTTTTTGCTGAGTGCTGAAATGCCTTTGGTGTGGTGACTGTCACCATGTAAAGCATAATAGAAATGGTTATTTGTGCCTGAAAGGGTTAATGAACCATCTACCGTACGATTAGAGCCTGTGCCAAAATCGTAATCGACGTTGAAGGTTTTACCTTTTTCTAAGCCTTTCTTCGTGGTGATATAAATCACACCACCCATCGCATCACTTCCCCAAAGAGCGGATTGCTCCCCGCGCAATACTTCGATGCGGTCAATATTGCTTAATGCTAAGCCACCGAAATCAAAGCCATAACCAGAAACAGGGTTCACTTTCACGCCATCAATAATTACGGCAGTGTGGTTTGCATCTGCACCACGTAAGAATACATTAGTTAATGTACCACGACCACCCGACGCGCTAACAGCTAAACTCGGTACAGTTTTCAACACATCACTGACATAAGTTTCACCACGCTGTGCAAAATCTTTTTCGGTTAAAACGGTAACAGATGAAGCCGTTTGATGAAGGCTAGTTGGTGTTGCTGATGCAGAATAGACGTTAATCACATCTAATTTTGCTACGTCTTCAGCCGCAGCTAATGCTGGAATCGCTAATAAAATCGCTGAAGTAATCACATTTTTTTTCATTGTAAAATCCCTAGGATAAAAGTCCGTATAAAAACGCTAGCAGTTTACACATTAGAGGCTTGGCAAGCAAACTTCTGGCGATGAAAATAACTCATCATCAAAATGAATGAAATTTAAGAGAAATAAAAAATTTAAGGATTTTTCTGACCGCACTTTTTCGCCTTTATCCGCCTTATAGTTTCAAGTATAATGCCTGTATTTTTCATCACATTGTTATTAAAAAAATTATGAGTACAAAATTCAACGTAAAAACATTCCAAGGCATGATTTTAGCCTTGCAAGAATATTGGGCAAATCAAGGTTGTACCGTTGTTCAACCTTTTGATATGGAAGTGGGCGCAGGAACTTCTCACCCAATGACCGCATTACGCGCATTAGGCCCTGAACCAATGGCATTTGCTTATGTGCAACCTTCACGTCGTCCGACCGATGGTCGCTATGGCGAAAATCCAAACCGCTTACAACATTACTATCAATTCCAAGTGGTGATTAAACCGTCTCCAGATAACATTCAAGAACTCTATTTAGGTTCACTTGAAATGCTCGGTTTCGATCCGACACAAAACGACATCCGTTTCGTGGAAGATAACTGGGAAAACCCAACCTTAGGGGCTTGGGGTTTAGGCTGGGAAGTGTGGTTAAACGGTATGGAGGTGACCCAGTTTACCTATTTCCAACAAGTGGGCGGCTTAGAATGTAAACCAGTAACAGGTGAAGTGACTTACGGTTTAGAGCGTTTAGCGATGTACATTCAAGGCGTAGATTCTGTGTATGACTTAGTTTGGTCTGACGGCCCTCTTGGCAAAACAACTTACGGTGATGTATTCCATCAAAACGAAGTCGAGCAATCAACTTACAACTTTGAATACGCCAATACCGATTTCTTGTTCTATTGCTTCGATCAATACGAAAAAGAAGCGAAAAGCTTATTGGAATTGGAACGTCCGTTACCATTACCTGCTTATGAGCGCATTTTAAAAGCCGCACACAGCTTCAACTTGTTAGATGCACGCAAAGCGATTTCGGTCACAGAACGTCAACGCTATATTTTACGCATCCGTGCATTAACTAAAGGTGTGGCTGAAGCGTACTATGCGAGCCGTGAAGCCTTAGGCTTTCCAGGTTGTAAAAAGTAAGGCAAGAAACGACCGCACTTTATCCATAAACACCGTGATATAAGGAGAACATCATGAAAGACTTTCAATATCCAGACGATATCTATACTGAAGCAGAAACAGATCCCAATACACTAGCAAACTTAGGGCCGTTGGCTAGATTAGCGGGTGTTTGGGAAGGTAAACGTGGTGTGGATATCAACCCGAAAGCAGAAGGACCAGAAAAAGATCCTTATATCGAACGTTACGAAGCCCATCCAACGGATGCGCAAACCAATGGTCCGCAACTCTATTATGGATTACGTTATCACACCCATATTGTTGAGCCAGGTGAAGTGGAAACATTCCACGACCAAGTGGGTTATTGGTTATGGGAACCTGAAACAGGCAATATTTTATTAACTGGTAGCATTCCACGCGGCCAAACGTTTATTGCTGTTGGTCATGCACCGGCTGATGCGAAAGAGTTTACGGTAAAAGCGGTACGCGGTTCACTAACAAACGGTATTATTTCTAATCCGTTCTTAGAGCGTTCATTTACCACGGAAAGTTTTGAAATGACGGTGAAATTCCATGATGATGGTACTTGGTCATACGATCAAACCACCATCCTGATTATCCCGAATTATGATGCGCCGTTTGAACATCGTGATCGTAACCGCTTAACCAAAATTGCTGAGCCGAAATTAAATCCAACTGCGGCAGCAGAACAAGGAGGTGAATAATGAAACCCATTCTTTATTATGCGGCAGATTGCCCTGATACTGCGCCATTTGTGGCAGAGTTAAAACGCTTGGGCGTGGATTATGAGGCAGTGGAAGTATTATCTTCCATTCCGAATTTGAAACAATGGTTACGCTTGCGTGATCGTCACGCCGCATTTGATGATGCAAAAGCACAAGGCTATGCGGGCTTTCCAGCATTATTGTTAGATGACGACCGTGTTATTTTGGATAAATCCAAATTAAAAGAGATTTTCTAAAATGGTGAAAAAAACCTTAGCCTTTGCAACTTCAGCGATGATTTTGACCGCTTGTAGTAATGCGCAACCGCAAGCTGAAATGCCAACTGTAGGCGGTCAAACCGATGCTCACGGTTGCTTATCAAGTGCGGGACAGTCTTATTCTTATTTGAAAAAAGCCTGTGTACAAGTATTTGATGTGGCGGATATTAAGTTAGATGATCTTGCCAATAAAACTCAAGCGGTATACGGCATTCTTTCGGAAGATAAGCAACAGGTTGAAGTGTTTGCTTCTGATTTGCCAGAAAATAC